>NZ_RZTO01000454.1:0-5014 GCF_003997225.1 Mesorhizobium sp. M2C.T.Ca.TU.002.02.1.1 | reverse complement strand
GGACCGCCGATAGAAGATCTTGTCGCCTTTCGTACCCGACAGGACCGCCCAGTTCTTGCCGGTCTTGGAGTAAGTGACTTTTTCCCCTGGCCCCGGGCTGGCTTTTTCGTTCTCGACGAGGCTCTTGGGCGTGTCGTCGAGTGCATTGTAGCCGCCGTAACAGGCCACACTGGCGCCGTCGGCGCTTTGCCATTCAAGGCCGTCGCCGTTTTCCGGCTCGGGCATGCGCTTGCTGAAAATCTGGTCCGGGAAAGTGCACACGGTGCCGAACCGCGCGTTGACATAGGTGAACGGCTTGGCCTGCGCCGTTGTCGTCAGGAACAGAAGCGCGGAAAACAGGCCGATGCGACGAAGATGCTGCATGATACCCCCTGGTCGATGACCAAAGGTGATCCTGCACCAAATCGTGAAAAAAATCAGCCGCCGGTGACGCTCATATGCCGCGATACCGAAGGACGGCTGGTGCGGCGGTCGATGATGAAATCATGGCCCTTGGGCTTGCGGCCGATGGCCTCGTCGATGGCCGCGTCGAGCAGCTCGTTGCCTTCGGAGGCGCGCAACGGTGCCCTCAGATCCGCGGCGTCCTCCTGGCCGAGGCACATATAGAGCGTGCCGGTGCAGGTCAGCCGCACGCGGTTGCAGCTTTCGCAGAAATTATGCGTCATCGGCGTGATGAAGCCGAGCCGGCCGCCGGTCTCCGAGACATGGACATAACGGGCAGGGCCGCCGGTCTTGTAAGGGATGTCGGAGAGCGTGAACTGTCGCTCAAGCGAGGCGCGCAGCAGCGACAGAGGCAGATACTGGTCGGTGCGATCGGCGTCGATCTCGCCCATCGGCATGGTCTCGATGAGGGTGAGGTCCATGCCGCGGCCATGCGCCCAGCGCATCATCTCGGGGATCTCAGCGTCGTTGAAGTCGCGCAGCGCGACGGCATTGAGCTTGATCTTCAACCCTGCCTTCTGCGCGGCGTCGATGCCTTCCATGACCTTGCCGAGATTGCCCCAGCGGGTGATCTGGTGGAATTTTTCGGCATCGAGCGTGTCGAGCGAGACATTGATGCGCTTGACGCCGCAATCGGCGAGCTCGGCGGCGAAGCGCGAAAGCTGCGAGCCGTTGGTGGTCAGTGTCAATTCGTCCAGCGCGCCGCTCGCCAGATGCCGCGACAGCTGGCGCACCAGATGCATGATGTTCTTGCGCACCAGCGGCTCGCCGCCGGTCAACCGCAGCTTCTTCACGCCCTTCTCGATGAAAACGCTGCAGAGCCGGTCAAGCTCTTCCAGCGACAGCAGATCCTTCTTCGGCAGGAAGGTCATGTCCTCGGCCATGCAATAGGTGCAGCGGAAATCGCAGCGGTCGGTGACCGACACGCGCAGGTAGCTGACGGTGCGACCGAAGGGGTCGATCATGTCCATTGCAAGCGTTTCCCGTGGCCTGAGCGGCGTCGTTATATACGGCTATGTGATACGATCCAGCGCCGCATTCAAGATAGAAGGTCTTGATCTTTGGTAACATTCCCCGACCGACATCGCGTGTCGGCTGCTTCCTAATGATCCTTTTCGGATCGCGCGAAGCGGCGTAGGGAAGGGCGCAACCAGAGCATGATGCCGAAAAGTGTGAAGCGGTTTTTCGGACGACATCATGCTCTATCTCTTTGACTTAGAGACGGATTCAGATTTCAGGTCGATTCGACCTGAAATCATCCGTCTCTAGACAGGACCAGCCATGACCGCGCCGAAGGAACTAAGGGTCTCGAAGGACCGCAAGCTCTTGACCGTGACCTTTCCCGGCCACCAACCCTTCGAATTGCCGGCGGAGCTCCTGCGTGTTGCCTCGCCATCGGCGGAAGTGCAGGGCCATTCGCCGGAGCAGCGGGTGACAGTCCCCGGCAAGCGCAATGTCGCGATCCTCAAGATCGAGCCGGTCGGCAATTATGCGGTGCGCATCACCTTCGACGATTTCCACGACACCGGCATCTTCACCTGGAACTATCTGCATACGCTCGGCCACGAAAAGGATGAGCGTTGGAACGCCTATCTTGCCGAGTTGGCCGAGAAGGGGCTGAGCCGGGACCGTTAGCCTGGCATCGCAATCCAATGTCAGCTGTCGTCAAGGCGTCATGGACCTGGCGTAGCGCCGGCAAAAGATCAGGAGGCGAAGAAGATGTCGCGCATCACATCCGTCGAACAGCTCGAGGCCCTCTACGGGCTGCCGGGCGAAGCTTCGGTCGTCAAGGAACTCGACCATGTGATTCCCGAATATGCCGCCTTCATCGAGGCCTCGCCCTTCGTGGCGCTGGCGACCAGCGGGCCCGAGGGGCTCGACTGCTCGCCGCGTGGCGATCTCGCCGGCTTCGTGCGCATCGTCGATGCCAAGACGCTGATGATGCCGGACAGGCGAGGCAACAACCGCGCCGATTCGCTGAAGAACATCATTCGCGATCCGCGCGTCGGGCTGCTGTTCCTGGTGCCGGGCTCCGGCACTACGCTGCGCATCAACGGCCGCGCGCATATCACGACCGATGCCGGGCTTTGCGCGTCCTTCGTGGTCGACGGCAAGCCGGCCCGCTCGGTCACCGTCATCGCTGTCGACACGGTCTATTTCCAGTGCGCCCGCGCCATCGTGCGCTCGGACCTCTGGAACCCGGCCAGGCATGTCGACCCGAAGTCGCTGCCGACGCCCGGCCAGATCCTCGAGGTTACCAGCCGCAAGAATATCGACGGCCAGAAGTACGACCAGGAATGGCCGGAGAGAGCAAAGAAGACGATGTGGTGATCGGAAGCCGGCTCAGGCTTCCTTCAGCACGTCGGCGATCTTGCGCATCTGCTCGCCGATCATGTCGCACTGTTCCGGCGTCGATTGGCTCATCGCCTTCTCGATCAGCGCCATGTGAACCTTCAGCGCCTTCATCAGCAGGGCCTCGCCCGCCTCGGTGAGGTTGAGCCGCAGCACGCGCTTGTCCTTCTCGTCGCCCTCGCGCCGCACCAGTCCGCGCGTCTCGAGCTGCGGCAACAGCATGGTGACGTTGGAGCGGCCGACCAGGAGTTTTCGGGCAAGGTCGTGCTGCGACATGCCGGGGTGGCGGTAGAGGTTCATCAGCACGTCGAGCTGCGCCGGCTTGAGGTCGAGCGGGGCGAGCTTCACCGCCAGCGTGCGCTCCAGCACATGGCAGGCGCGCGCCACCGCAACCCAGTTGCGAAAGCGAGGATTGTCCCAGGGCAGCTCTTGCTTAATGTTCATGTTTGAACTATTATGTTCATGCTTGAACGAATGGATGGACTGCCAATATGGCATCATTTGGAATGAAGGTCATCCGGGGCGTTTTCGGCGCGGCCGAGCATGTTGCGCCGCGTCTTAGCGGCCGCGCCGCGTTCGAATTGTTTTGCCGGACACCCAGCGTCAAGGCCTTGAGCGACGGCGAACGCCGGGCCGTCGAACGCGCTTCAGCCTTCATGGCCGAGGCGCGCCATCACCGGCTGAAGACCAGGACGGACTGCGTCGCCGTGCACGAATTCCGCCCGGAGCCGGGCAGGGAGTCGCGCGGCACCGTGCTCGTCATCCATGGCTGGCGCTCGCGCACCGAATATATGCGCGCCTTGATCGAAGGGTTTCGCGGCGCCGGCTACAAGGTCGTCTCGCTCGATTTGCCAGGGCATGGCCATTCGCTTGGCCGCCACCTCAACATGGTGAACGCGGTGGACGCGGCGCGCGTCGCAGGCGAATGGTTCGGACCCTTTGCGGCGATAGTCGGCCACTCCTTCGGCGGCGCGATCGCCGCCAATGCGGTTGCGGCGTCGGTCAAGGGCATGCCGCCGCTCAAGGCGCAGAAGCTCGTGCTGATTGCCGCGCCGAGCTCCTTGCCTGCGATCTTCGACGATTTCAGCGACATGATGAATGTCGGGCCGCGTTCCCGCGTCGCCATGGCGGACCGGGTGAAGCACCTTTCCGGGCGGCCGCTCAGCGATTTCACCGGCGATCGCCAGCTTGCGGAGGCGCCGGTGCCGACGCTGATCATCCACGCGCCGGACGATCGCGAAGTTCATGCCGACCATGCGAAGCGTTACGCGGGCGCCGGCAAGCATGTCCACCTGCACTGGGCCGACGGGCTTGGCCACCGCCGCATCCTCGCCGACAGGGATGTTGTCGCGCACGCGGTGGGGTTCGTGGCGGAGCAGCAGGAAGCGACCTTGCACTAGGGCCGTGCCGCGCCCTGTCTCGGGCTGCCATGACCTAGGCGGGGCTCCGTTCCGGCCAGCAGCCGCTGGATGTTGGCGCGGTGGCGCAGGATCACGTAGAGGCTGCCTGCAAACACCAGCAACCGATAGGGCAATGGCTGCTCCAGCCCGCAGACCAGTGCGACAGCCGTCAGTGCCGCCAGCATCGAGCTGAGGGAAACGATCCTGAAAAGAGCGAGCGTGACGGCAAATGCCGTTGCGGCTCCCAATCCCACGGGCCAGGACATTGCCAGCAGCACGCCCAACCCTGTCGCTGCGGATTTTCCGCCCGTGAAATTCAGCCAGACCGACCGGCCATGGCCGAGCAATACGGCAAGTCCGGCCAGGCATACGGTCCAAGGCACCCAGACTTGCAGTTCAAGCGCCGTCGGCGGCGTGGCGGACGATATCGCGTAGAACCAGGGATAGAACCAGCGGACAAACACGATCGCCGCCGCGCCTTTAAGCACATCGACCAGCAGCACCGCCAGCGCAGGCCATTTGCCCAAGGTTCTGAGCACATTGGTCGCGCCGGTCGACCTGGAGCCGTGCTCGCGTATGTCGATGCCCTTGAGCAGTCTGCCGGCCAGATAGCCGGAGGGCGTCGAACCGAGGAGATAGGCGACCGCCAATCCAACCGCGCTCGCTATCCAGAAAACCATCGGGTCGATTCCAAGTGTTGCGGAAGACTGTAATCAGTCAGCCTTCTTTTTCTGCCCCGGCTCCACGGGCAGGCCGGCCGCCTTCCAGGCGGTGTAACCGCCGAGAATGTGCTTGACCGGCGTCAGGCCCATGTCCTGCGC
>NZ_RZTO01000453.1:0-5031 GCF_003997225.1 Mesorhizobium sp. M2C.T.Ca.TU.002.02.1.1 | reverse complement strand
CGATCCCCTCGATGCCGAGGTCGCTTGCAACTTTCAGCTTCGAGCCGGCGCCGGGACCCGCCACCACCAGGTCTGTCTTGGCAGAAACCGAGCCCGCCACCTTGGCGCCGAGCCGCTCCGCCATCGCCTTGGCTTCCGAGCGCGTCATCTTCTCCAGCGTGCCGGTGAACACGACCGTCTTGCCGGAGACTTCGCTGCCGGCCGAGATTTCCATGACGTAAGGTTTCGGGTGAACTTGCGCGAGCAGGGAGTCCAGCACGTCGTCATTGCGTTCATTGCCGAAGAAGTCGCGCAACGCATTGATCACCGTATCGCCGATGCCGTTGATCGATGGGAAGACGCTGTGCGGATCTTCCGCCTTTGCCGTTTCCTTGCCGACGCGGATCAGCTCCTCGATGGTCGAGAACTGGCGGGCAAGCACGGCCGCCGTCGTCTCGCCGATATGGCGGATGCCGAGCGCGAAGATGAAGCGGTCGAGCTCCGGCTCGCGCCGCGCGTCGATAGCGGCGAAGAGCTTGTCGAGGCCTTCATAGTTGCGCTCCTCCACGCTGCGCACGTTCTTGCGGGTCTTGCCCGAGGCTTCCTCGCGCAGCTTCGCCTGTTCCTCGCGCCGCTCGGCGAGCGCCTTGGTGACCGCCGGGCGGCGATCTTTCAGCGTGAAGATATCGGCGGCGGTCTTCACCAGCCCCGAATTGAAGAACAGGTCGATGTTTTCCGCGCCCAAGCCCTCGATATCGAGCGCACCGCGCGACACGAAATGGCGCAGCCTTTCCACGGCCTGCGCGGCGCAGATCAGCTCGCCGGTGCAGCGGCGCCGCGAATCCTCCTTGCCTGTCTTCTCGTTGATCTCGCGCGTCGCCGGCGATCCGCAGACAGGGCAAGTATGCGGGAATTCGTAAGGCACGGCACTGGCCGGCCGCTTGTCGATGACGACGCTGACGATCTGCGGGATGACATCCCCTGCCCGCTGGATCACCACCGTGTCGCCGATGCGCACGTCGATGCCGTCGCGTATCGGCTGGCCGTTGCTGTCGAAGCCTTTGATGTAGTCTTCATTGTGCAGCGTGACGTTCTCGACCACTACGCCGCCGACGGTCACCGGCGCCAGGCGCGCCACCGGCGCCAGCGTGCCGGTACGGCCGACCTGGATGTCGATCCTCTCAACCGTCGTCATCGCCTGCTCGGCCGGGAATTTGTGGGCGACGGCCCAGCGCGGCTCGCCGGTGACGAAACCCCAGCGGCGCTGCAGCTCGAGCTGGTCGACCTTGTAGACGACGCCGTCTATGTCGTAGCCGAGCGAGGAACGCTGCTCCTCGATCCGGTGATACTGCGCGATGAGCTCGTCGATCGACTTCGCCCGCACCATCAGCGGGCTGACCTTGAAGCCCCATTCCTTGAACTTCTGCACGGAATCGTACTGGGTCGGAGCCGGATCGGCGGTGGTGTAGCCCCAGGCATAGGCAAAGAATTTGAGGTTGCGGCTGGCGGTGACCGACGGATCCTTCTGGCGCAGCGACCCTGCCGCCGTGTTGCGCGGATTGACGTAATCCTGGCCGCCGACCGCCGCCGAGCGCTGCTTCAGCGCCTCGAATTCGGCATAGGTCATGTAGACCTCGCCACGGATTTCGATGACCTCCGGCCAGCCCGAGCCCTGCAACTTCTTCGGAATGTCGGCAATGGTCTTGAGATTGGCGGTGATGTCCTCGCCGACCGCGCCGTCGCCGCGCGTCGCGCCCTGAACGAACACGCCATTCTCATAGCGCAGCGAGGCCGACAGTCCGTCGATCTTCGGCTCGGCGGTGAAGGCGATGTCGAGGTCCTTGTCGCGGTCGAAGAAGCGCCGGCCGCGCTCGATGAAATCCGCGACGTCCTGGTCTGTATAGGCCTTGGCAAGGCTCAGCATCGGCACCGCATGGCGAACCTTGGCAAAGCCTTCCGCCGGCGGCGCGCCGACCCGGCGCGACGGCGAATCCTCGCGTACGAGATCGGGGAAGCGCGCCTCGATCGCGAGATTGCGCCGCGCCAGCGCGTCATATTCGGCGTCCGAAATCGTCGGCGCGTCCTCGGTGTGATAGCGCCGGTCGTGCTCGGCGATCTCCGCCGCGAGCCGCTTCAGCTCCTCCGCGGCCTCGCTTTCGCTCAGCGATTCGACTGGTTTTTCCGACATGGAACGCGGTCCTCGAATAATGGCGGGCCACTATAAATCAGGATTCGTCGGCAGGGCTCGTAGAAAAATCATTGGCCGACGGCAGGATACAGCCATCTGCTGACTCAGCTTGCAAGGTTGGAGAAACAAGCTCCGAGGCACGGGGCTTTTGACCGGTCGGCTCTGTTCTTGTTGGCAGGTGCCATGCCTTGGAGATTGGCCGAAACGCCACCCCGTCGTCATCCACGGGCGTAGCGACGCGAAGCGGAGCGCAGACCCGAGAATCCATGCCGTGGCGCTAAGGCGTTGCAACGGTTCAGAAGTTCTGCTCCGCGGCATTCCTCGGCCGAGGTAACGGCATGGATTCCAGGGTCTACGCGGTACGCTTCGCCCTGGAATGACGACGGAATGGGCGTTTTCAGCCAATCTCCAAGGCCATGCCACCTGCCAAGGCAACCAGAGCCGGCCCGTCAAAATCCCTGTGTCGAGTAACTACGCTGCCGCCGTATTCTCGCGCAGCAACCTCTCCGCCGCCGCGCGCGCCTCGTCGGTGATGACGGCGCCGGCCAGCATGCGCGCGATCTCTTCCTGGCGCGCGGCGCGGTCCATTTCGGCGATGCCGGTGGCGACGCGGTCCTTGCCGCCGGATTTGGAGATCAGGAAATGCGTGGCGGCGCGTGCCGCCACCTGCGGCGCATGCGTGACCGAAAGCACCTGCACGCGCTTCGAGAGCCGCGCCAGCCGCTGCCCGATGGCGTCGGCCACCGCGCCGCCGACACCGGTGTCGATCTCGTCGAAGACCAGGGTCGGCGCCGAGCCGCGATCGGCGAGCGCCACCTTCAAAGCCAGCAAGAAGCGCGAGAGCTCGCCGCCCGAGGCGACCTTCATCATCGGTCCCGGCCTGGTGCCCGGATTGGTCCGCACCCAGAATTCGACCTGGTCGATACCCTCTTCCATGCGGCTTTCGGCATCGCTTCCCATCTCGACGATGAACTCGGCCCGTTCGAGCTTCAGCGCCGGCAGCTCCGCCATGACGGCCTTGGTCAGGCCCGCAGCGGCCGCGTGGCGCAGCGACGAGAGCTGTGCCGCGGAAATATCGTAGGCCTCGCGCCCGGCGGCCGCCTGCTTCTCCAGCGCATGCAGCCGCTCCTCGCCGGCATCGAGATCGGCAAGATCGGCCACCATCGTGTCGCGCAGCTGCGCCAGGTCGTCGACCGCGACATTGTGCTTGCGCGAAGCGGCGCGCAAAGCAAACAGGCGCTCTTCCGCCTTCTCCAGGCGCTGCGGATCATATTCGGTGGCGCGGAGCGCGGCTTCCACGCCGGATTGCGCCGCATCGAGCGAGATCATCGCCTCGTCCAGCGATTTCACCACGTCATCGAGCAGGCCCGGCGCTTCGCCCGACTTGCGCTGCAGCCGCCGCAACAGGCTGGCAAGCTGCGGCAGCGGCGAGGACGGTCCCGACAGCACATCCTGCGCATCATGGATCTCGGCGGCGATCTTTTCCACGCGCATCATCTGCGCGCGCAGTTCCGCAAGCTCGGTCTCCTCGCCCGGCTGCGGATCGAGCTTCGCAAGCTCGGCGACGGAAGCGCGCAGATAATCGGCCTCGCGCGCCGCAGCCTCGACCTTGGCGCGGTGCCGTGAAAGCTCCTGCTCGCAGTTTCGCCAGTAGCGCCAGGCTTCGCCCGTGCCGCGCACGGCGCCCAGATGGCCGCCGAAACTGTCCAGCAATTCGCGATGCGCGCCGGGATCGACCAGGGCGCGTTCGTCATGCTGGCCGTGGATCTCGACCAGCGCGCGGCCGACATCGCGCATCAGAGTGACGCTGGAGGGCTGGTCATTGACGAAGACGCGGGTGCGACCGTCGGCCGTCTGCACGCGGCGCAGGATGATATCGCCATCGTCCTCGATGTCGTTTTGGACGAGCAGAGCGCGCGCCGGATGGTTGCGCGGCACGTCGAACACGGCAATGACCTGGCCTTGCGCGGCGCCGTGGCGGACGAGCGATGCATCGCCGCGCGCGCCGAGCGCCAGCGACAAGGCATCGAGCAGGATGGATTTGCCGGCGCCGGTTTCGCCGGTCAGCACCGAAAGCCCAGGCAGGAAGTCGATGTCCAGCTTCTCGATCAGGACGATATCGCGGATCGACAGTCTGGACAGCATCGCAAGCTTCAGGCGCCGGTGATCATCTTCCCGGCCTTGGATATCCACGATCCGGCATTTTCGCGCGGCTCAAGCCCATTGCTCTGCAGGAGCTTGTAGGAATCCTTGTACCACGGGCTGTCCGGATAGTTGGTGCCGAGCACCGCCGCCGCCGTCTGCGCTTCCGAGGTCAAGCCCATCGCATAATAGGACTCGGTCAGGCGCGCGAGCGCCTCCTCGACATGGCGGGTGTTGGAATAGGTTTCGACCACGGTGCGGAAGCGCTTCACGGCGGCGATGTATTCGCGGCGCTCGAGATAATAGCGGCCGATCTGCATCTCCTTGCCGGCAAGCTGGTCATTGGCGAAGCGAATCTTGTCCTTGGCGTCGGCGACATATTCGGAGTTCGGCCAGCGCGTCACCAGATCCTGCATGGTCTGGATGGTCTGGCGCGCCTCCTTCTGGTCCTGGGTGACGTCCTTGATCTGCCGGTAGTAGCACAAGCCGATGATGTATTGCGCGTAAGCCGCGTCGTCGGTCGACGGATAGAGCGTCAGGTAGCGCTTCGCGGTGCCGATCGCCTCGTCGTAATTGCCAGCGCGATAGTCGGCGAAAGCGCCCATCACCATCGATTTGCGCGCGAATTCCGAATAGGGATGCTGGCGGTCGACGGCGTCGAACTTCTTGCTGGCCTCATCGAGGCGGCCGGCATTCATGTTGGCCAGGCCCTGGTTGTAGAG
>NZ_RZTO01000452.1:0-5045 GCF_003997225.1 Mesorhizobium sp. M2C.T.Ca.TU.002.02.1.1 | reverse complement strand
GGCGTGCACGGCATCTACATCCAGCCGATCAACTATCCGACGGTGCCGCGCGGCACCGAGCGGCTGCGCATCACGCCAACACCCTTCCATTCGGACACGCTGATCGCCGAACTGCAGGACGCGCTGGTCGAGACCTGGGATGCGCTGGGCATTCCCTATGCCGGCTCCGGCCGTCCCGTTGTCGCCGAGAGCGACCGCGTCGTTCCTTTGCTGGTGCCGAAGTCAGGCGGCTGAAGCCGCCTCGCTCACACCGTCTTCATCCATTTCGCCAGGCGATGCGCCGCTTCCTCGAGCTGATCGAGGCGGCGGTGGAAGCATAGCCTGAGGAAGGCCTCGCCGCCGGGCCCGAAGGCCGTGCCGGGCGCCAGGCCGACATTGGCGTTGTCGACGATGTCGAAGGCGGCTTTTCGAGCATCGGTGAGGCCGTCGACCCTGAAGAACAGGTAGAAGGCGCCCTGCGGCACGGTGAACCGCGCCTTGCCGGTTTCGCCGAGAATGCCGCAGACGAGATCGCGGGCGGCATGCGCGCGCTCCACCTGTTCGGCGATGAAGCCGTCACCTTCGTCGAGGGCGGCGACCGCGCCGCGCTGCATGAACTGGGCGACGCCCGAGGTCGAGTACTGGATCAGGTTTTCGAACACCTGCTGCAAGGCAGGATGGGTCTTGATCCAGCCGACGCGCCAGCCGGTCATCGCCCAGTTCTTGGAAAAGCTGTTGACGAACAGGATGCGGTCCTCGGGCGTGGCGACGTCGAGGAAAGACGGCGCGCGGCCGTGGCCGTAGTGGAACAGCGAATAGATCTCGTCGGCGATGATCCACAAGCCCTTTTGGCGGGCGAGATCGAGGATCGCCTGGAGCGTCTCCCTGTCGGCGGTCCAGCCGGTCGGGTTGGACGGCGTGTTGATGAACAAGAGCTTCGTGCGCGGCGTGATCGCGGAGGCGATCTTGTCGACGTCGCAGGACCAGCCATTGCCGGACTGGTCGAGGGTGACCGGCACCGGCACGGCGCCCGCCACGCCGGCGGCCGCGGCGAAGTTCGGCCAGGCGGGCGAGAGGTAGATCACCTCGTCGCCGCTGCCGGCGATCGCGTCGATGGCCAGTTGGATGGCATGCATGCCGGAGCCGGTGACGATGAACTCCTCCTCGGCGAAGGTCTTGCCGAAATGCCTGGCGTAGTAGCGGGCGAGCGCCTGCCTGAGCGCGGGGATGCCCTTCTGCCAGGTGTAGAACGTCTCGCCGTCGGCCAATCCCTTGGCGGCGGCATCGCTGATGAAGGAAGGCGTCGGCAGGTCGCCCTCGCCGGCCCAGAGCGGAATCAGGCCTTCGCGCAGGCGGCCATGATTGATGACGGCGACGATGCCGCTTTCGGGCGCGGCGCGGGCTTCCGCGCGCAAGGTCTCGATAAGGGTCATAGGTAAAATCCGTATTCGTCTGGTCAGCGCTCTTATCAGATCGCCGAACGGAAAACCCCGGCCGCAAGCGGCCGGGGTTTTGGTCCAGGGCGCCGGCTCTGTGTTATTTCTTGGCGAGCAGGTCGCGGATTTCGGTCAGAAGCTGTACATCGGCCGGCGGCGGGGCTGCGGCGGCAGCCGGCTTCTCGCGCTCCAGCCGCTTGCGCAGGTTGTTCACCGCCTTAACCATCAGGAAGATGATGAAGGCAAGGATCAGGAAATTCAGCACGACCGTGATGAATGAACCATAGGCGAAGACCGCGCCTTCTTTCTTGGCATCGGCCAGCGCGGACGAATGGACGTTCGAGGACAGTCCGAAAAAGTAATTGTTGAAGTCCAGCCCGCCGAAGATCGCGCCAACGATCGGCATGATGATGTCGTTGACCAGCGAATCGACGATCTTGGAGAAGGCGGCGCCGATGATGACACCGACGGCCAAGTCCATCACATTGCCTCGGGAGATGAATTCCTGGAATTCTTTCAGCATTCGACCCTCCTTGCATGACGGACCGCGCTGCCGCCTCACCAGTGTCCTTCGGCGCCGGCCCGGGTCCACCATAACAAAAACCCCCGGTTGCAAAACCGGAAAAAAGGCGAAAGCACCGGTTTGTGTTTCCACAGCGTCATCAAGCACATATGCGGCGAAAGCCGCGATGGACTCACGGTTGGAGCTGTGATTGCGTGGTAGGAACCGGATGAGGAACCGGCGTCAAGTCAAGAAACAGAGCATGATGTCGCCCGAAAACCGCTTCACACTTTTCGGCATCATGCTCTAGGAGGAAGTGCGGACCGTGCAAGGCTGGTTCGTCGTCATCATCGCGATCGCCTATGTGACGCTGCTTTTCGCCATCGCCAGCGTCGGCGACCGGCGCTCGGTGGCAGCCGGGCTCGGACGGGCCCGGCCCTTCATCTATGCGCTCAGCCTCGCCATCTACTGCACCTCCTGGACCTTCTTCGGCTCGGTCGGCCTGTCCTCCGAGCGCGGCCTCGAATTCCTCGGCATCTATACCGGTCCGGTGCTGGTGTTCGTGTTCGGCTTCCCGCTGCTCAACCGCATGATCCGGCTGGCAAAGAGCGAGAAGATCACCTCGATCGCCGACTTCCTCGGCGCCCGCTACGGCAAGAGCTTCACCGTAGCGGCGATTGCGACGCTGATCGCCACCATCGGCGCGGTGCCCTATATCGCGCTGCAGCTCAAGGCGATCTCGGGCTCCGTCAGCCTGATGGTCGAGCACTATACCGGCTCGCCGCCCTCTTTCGATCCGTTCGTCAGCGATATCTCGCTGGTGGTGGCGATGCTTTTGGCGCTTTTCGCGGTGCTGTTCGGCACACGCCATGCCGACGCCACGGAACACCAGGACGGGCTGGTTCTGGCGGTGGCGGTCGAGACGGTGGTCAAGCTCGCCGCCTTCCTCGCCATCGGCCTGATGGTGACTTTTCTCATCTTCGGCGGCCCGGGCGACATGATGACGACGCTCTCGGGCAACGGTCAGGTGCGCAAGGCCATGGGCTACAACACCTCTCTAGCCACCTGGCTGGTGCTGACGACCTTGAGCGGCTTCGCCATCCTGATGCTGCCGCGGCAGTTCTACGTCACCATCGTCGAGAACCGCGGCGAGGCGGAGTTGCGCACGGCGACCTGGGTGTTCCCGCTCTACCTCGTGGCGATCAACCTCTTCGTGCTGCCGATCGCCTTTGCCGGCCTGTCGCTGGTCGGCACCAAGACCAGCAGCGACCTTTATGTTTTGTCGCTGCCGCTGCTCAGTGGGCATGATCTGCTGGCGATGGCCGCCTTCGTCGGCGGCCTGTCGGCGGCGACCGCCATGGTGATCGTCGAGAGCGTCGCGCTGTCGATCATGATCTCCAACGATCTCGTCATCCCGCTGTTCGTGCGGCGCGTGCTCAAGACCAGTTCCTCGGAGAACGAGGACTGGTCGACGCTGATCCTCAATGTGCGCCGAGCTTCGATCTTCATCCTGCTGTTCATCGCCTTCCTCTACTACCGTGAGAGCACCAACAGCGCGCGGCTGTCCTCGATCGGCCTGATGTCATTTGCCGCGATTGCGCAATTCGCGCCGGCGCTGGTCGGCGGGCTGATCTGGCGCCGCGCCAATGGCCGGGGCGCAGCCCTCGGCATGGTCGCAGGCATCGCCGTCTGGGGCTACACGCTGCTCTTGCCTTCACTCGTCGGTCCCTCTACCGACATCGTCGTCCACGGCCTGTTCGGCTTCGAGGCGCTGAGGCCGCAGGCGCTGTTCGGCACCGTCGGCGAACCGCTGAACCACGGCGTGCTGTGGAGCCTCTCGGTCAACGCGCTGTTCTTCGTCCTTGGGTCCCTCTCCCGCGCATCGGTGCCGCTGGAACGCATCCAGGCGGCGATCTTCGTGCCACGCGAGGCCGGCCCGATGCCCAGCCTGCGCCGCTTCCGCACCGCCGTCACCGTCAACGACCTGAAGGACACGATTTCGCGCTATCTCGGGGTCGAGCGCACGGAGCGTTCGTTCCAATCCTTCGAGCGGGACGCGAAAGTCTCCCTGCTCGGCACCGAACAGGCCAACATGGATGTGATCCGCTTCTCGGAGCAGTTGCTGGCGAGCGCCGTCGGCTCGTCCTCGGCGCGGCTGATCCTGTCGCTGCTCTTCCGCCGCAACGACCGCGATTCCAAGGATGCCTTCAAACTGCTCGACGACGCCACCGAGGCGCTGCAGCACAATCGCGACCTGTTGCAGATCGCGCTCGACCAGATGGAGCAAGGCATCACCGTCTTCGATCGCGATTTCCGGCTGATCTGCTGGAACCGGCAATACCGGCTGCTGTTCGACCTGCCGGACGAGATGGGCCAGGTCGGCGTCTCGCTCGACCGGATCCTTCACCACCTCGCCGAGCGCGGCGATATTCCCGCCGACCAGCGCGTGACGATGCTCAACCGGCTGACCAGTTTCGCCGGCCCGTGGCAGATGGAGCTGAAGACCAGCGGCCGCATCCTGGAGCTGCGCTCCAACCCGATGCCCGACGGCGGCATCGTCGCCACCTATGCAGATATTTCCGGCCGCGTCGAACAGGATCTGGCGCTGAAACGGGCCAATGAATCGCTGGAGCAGCGGGTCAAGACCCGCACCATCGAACTCACCCGCGTCAACGAGGAGCTGGCGCAGGCGCAGATGCTGGCCGAGGAAGCCAATCTCGGCAAGACGCGCTTCCTCGCCGCCGCGGGCCACGACATCCTGCAGCCGCTGAACGCCGCCCGGCTCTATTGCTCGTCGCTGATCGAGAAGGCCGGCAAGGGACCGGCCGGCAAGGCCGCGATCAACATCGAATCCTCGCTGGAATCGGTCGAGACCATCCTCGGCGCGGTGCTCGACATCTCGCGGCTCGACGCCGGCGCCATGAAGCCTGAGAATGCCGCCTTCAACCTCGGCGGGCTGCTCGGCCAGATCGGCAATGATTTCCGGCCGCTGGCCGCCGAAAAGAAGCTCGACCTCAAGATCGTGCCGTCGTCGCTCGGCGTCATGACCGACCGTAATCTTTTGCGCCGGCTGATCCAGAACCTGGTGTCGAACGCCATCAAATACACGCGCGAGGGCCGTATCCTTG
>NZ_RZTO01000451.1:0-5076 GCF_003997225.1 Mesorhizobium sp. M2C.T.Ca.TU.002.02.1.1 | reverse complement strand
ATGTCGTCGCGCAATGCCTATCTCGGTGAAGCCGAGCTCGACATTGCGCGCAAGCTCAATTTGGTCCTGCGCCGCACCGCGGCGTCGCTTTCAGCCGGCGCGGATGAGGCCGGCGCCACCGAAGATGCCGCGAAGGCGCTTGTCTCGGCCGGCTTCCAAAAGGTCGATTATGTCGCCGCCCGCGCGAGCGTCACGCTCGGCCCCTGGCAGCGCGGGCACGACGGCCGGCTGCTCGCTGCGGCATGGCTCGGCACGACGCGGCTGATCGACAATGTGGAGATTCCCTCCGCCTGAGCGCCCACGGTCCGCGAGCTGTCACCGCGGCGCTGTATGACGCTACTCTTCCGACGGCATATGCAGGTACATCGACTGGATGCCGACGCGGCCTGGCCCGGTGAAGCGGTTGACGACGAAGTTCATGGCGGCGCCGAAGAAGCCGCTGGAAAGCTTGTCGATCCTCGTATCCATCCTGACCGACGCGTCCTTGAACAGCCAGCCGCCCGGCTCGATATCGATGGTCTCGCCGGGCGCCAGCACCTTCTCGAAGACATTGCCGTAGCCGTGCAGCCAGACGATGCCGTCGCCGGTCTCGACACGGAAACGGTCGATGAAGAAGCCGCTTTGGCCGAACAGCATTGTTCCCAGTCCGCGCACCCGCTCGAAGCTGTAGTCGACGCTGGCGGTGGCGGCGAGGAACTGGTGCTCGCGCACCTGGATCTCCTCGCCGCGCCGGAGATGTATCGGCACGATATGGCCCGGCCCGTCGCGGCTGAAGGCGATGACGCCCGGCCCGGACGCCTCGGTGACGAAGATCTGCATGCCGGCGATCATGCGCTTCAGCGCGCCCTTCAGCGATTTCAGGCCGATGGTGATGGTGGTGTTCTTCCAGAGCAGGATGTGGTGCTCGAAATAGACCGGCATGTTGGTCACATCGACCGACAGCACCGGCACCAGTTCACCGGCGACGTGATAGGTCACGCCGCCAAAAGTCTCCTCCGACACCTCGGTCGGCATCAGTTCCGGCAAGCTCGGCATGGCAATCCCCCGATTGCGGACGACGCCCCTGCCTTATGGAGGGTACGACGCCGGCGACGAGCAGCCTTGATCGCGCGTATCGGCGCGATCAAATCAAAACCTTGCGATGAGATGGGATGCTCGCCTGCGACATAGAGCATTTCACCGTTTCACAGAAACGGCGAACCGCTCTATTTCTTTGTTTTACGCAATTCCGAACGGAAAACCGCCCACACTTTTCCTGGAATTGCTTTAGCCGAGCCGCTTTTCCAGGATGAGCGCAGGCCATCCCGAATTGCCGCCGCAATCCGCGGTCCCGCCCGCGCGCCTGAACCCGTTCGCCTCGTAGAAGGCGATCGCCACGGCGTTCGCCTCCTCGACCTCAAGGCGCAGCGCACGCATCTCCGGGAAGCTGGCCTCCACCTCATCGAGCAGCAACCGGCCAATCCCCTGCCGCTGGCAGGCCGGATGCACATAGAGCTGGTGCAGAAGCACGATCTTCGGGTCCGTGGTGGCGGCGGCGAAGGCCATGCCGCCGAGCCGCTTGCCATCGTCGGCGACCAGGAATTCGGAATTCGGCCGCGTCAGCCGCGCCTTGAGCGAGGCTATCGAATGCCAGTCGTCGGTGATCGCCGCAACCTGTTCGGCACCGTGGACGGCGTCATAGGTTGCGTGCCAGGTTTCGACCAGCAACGCACGCACCGCAACAAGATCGCGCTCGCTGGCGGTGCGGACGAACATCGGCCTATTCGATGCCGAGCTTGGCCTTGACGAGGTCGTTCACGGCCTGCGGGTTGGCCTTGCCGCCGGTCGCCTTCATCACCTGGCCGACGAACCAGCCGGCCATGGTCGGCTTGGCGCGCGCCTGTTCGGCCTTGTCCGGGTTGGCGGCGATCACCTCGTCGACCGCCTTCTCGATGGCGCCGGTGTCGGTGACCTGCTTCATGCCGCGACTCTCGACGATCTGGCGCGGATCGCCGCCCTCGTTCCAGACGATCTCGAACAGGTCCTTGGCGATCTTGCCGGAAATGGTGCCTTCCTTGATCAGGTCGAGGACGGCGCCGAGCTGCTCGGGCGAAACCGGAGCATTTTCAATATCCTTGCCGGCTTTGTTCAGCTGGCCCAAGAGATCGTTGATGACCCAGTTGGCGGCGAGCTTGCCGTCGCGCCCTGCCGCCACCTTCTCAAAATAGTCGGCGATCGGCTTTTCCGAAACCAGCACCGAGGCGTCATAGGCCGAAAGGCCGAGCACATCGACCAGCCGCGCCTTCTTGTCGTCGGGCAACTCCGGCAGGTCCTTGGCGAGCGCGTCGACATAGGCCTGATCGAACTCCAGCGGCAACAGGTCGGGATCCGGGAAATAGCGATAGTCATGCGCTTCTTCCTTGGAACGCATCGAACGCGTCTCGCCCTTGGCCGGATCGAACAGGCGCGTCTCCTGGTCGATCTTGCCGCCGTCCTCCAGGATGGCGATCTGCCGGCGCGCCTCGTATTCGATGGCCTGGCCGATGAAGCGGATCGAGTTCATGTTCTTGATCTCGCAGCGCGTGCCGAACGCGCCGCCTGGTCGGCGCACCGAGACGTTGACGTCGGCGCGCAGCGAGCCTTCGTCCATGTTGCCGTCGCAGGTGCCGAGATAGCGCATGATCGAGCGCAGCTTGGTGACATAGGCCTTGGCCTCGTCGGCCGAGCGGATATCGGGCTTGGAGACGATCTCCATAAGCGCCACGCCGGAACGGTTGAGATCGACATAGGACATGGTCGGGTGCTGGTCATGCATCGACTTGCCGGCATCCTGTTCCAGATGCAGGCGCTCGATGCCGACCTCGATATCCTCGAACTCGCCCTGGCGGTCGGGCCCGACGGAGACGATCACCTTGCCCTCGCCAACGATCGGCTGCTTGAACTGCGAGATCTGGTAGCCCTGCGGCAGGTCCGGATAGAAATAGTTCTTCCGGTCGAAGACCGACTTGTGGTTGATCGCCGCCTTCAGGCCGAGCCCGGTGCGGATCGCCTGCTTGACGCATTCCTCGTTGATGACCGGCAGCATGCCCGGCATCGCCGCGTCCACCAGGCTGACATTGGCGTTGGGCGCGGCGCCGAACGAGGTCGAGGCGCCTGAAAAGAGCTTGGCTTCGGAGATCACTTGCGCATGCACTTCGAGCCCGATGATGATCTCCCAGTCGCCGGTGGCGCCGGGGATCAGACGTTTTGCGTCGGGGGTGCGGGTATCGATGATGCTCATGGAGGCCTACGTACTGTGAATTCGCGAATATGCGCGAACGGATAATTGACGAGCAACTTCGCTAGTGCAAACCGCCCTGCGACACAAGCGCAAAGCCGCCTACTGGCCTTTTCTGCGGCTCTCGCCTAAGAAGCGTCCATTCCAATGGAGAGTGGATGTCCACTTACGCTCAGTCCCGGTGAAGCCCTGACCTCTTACGAGGCAGGGCAGAAAAACCTGAAACCCCGTGCCGCGATGCACCGCGGCGGCGGCTTTTGTTGTTTTTCCCGGGAATTCTTCAATGGACATATCGCGCAACGAACAGCGCATCCTGCACCTGCTCGCGCAGGGCGGGCGTATCGAAATCGAAAAGAACGAGAGCAGGAAGATCGCCTCGGTCCAGTGCCTGACCCGCGACGGCTGGCGCTATCCGGGCTTCGACCTGGAGCTCTTCCGAAAACTGAGGCGCAAGAAAGCGGTTTCCTCGACGGCTGGCGGTCCTTACCGCATCACACGACGCGGGCTCGAGCTCGTCCGCGCCGAGCTCGACAACCGATAGGACCTGCCACACGCCGCCGGCTGGAAACGGCCGGCGGTCTTCTCACCCCGCCCGTTAAGCGGTGGCGATGTAGGCCCTGATCTCCTCGGCCTCGCGCTCGACATCCTCGATGCGGCGCTTGACCACGTCGCCGATGGAGACGATGCCGTCGAGCAGCCCGTTTTTCTCCACGGGGAGATGGCGGAAGCGGCCCCTCGTCATGATCTCCATGACTTCGTTGACCGTGTGGTTTTCGTTGCAGATCTTGACCTTCGGAGTCATTGCCGAGCGCACGGCGATGTCGAGCGCGGCGGCGCCCTCCCTGGCCACGACCCTGACTATATCGCGTTCCGAGAGAATGCCGACGATCTTTCGGTCGCCATTGGTGATGACGAGCGCGCCGATCCTGTGCTCGGCCAGCATGCGAATGGCCTCGCTGAGTTTCTCGTTGGGCCCGAGCGTGAACACGTCATGGCCCTTGCTTTCAAGAATTGCCTTAACCGTCATGGCGTCCTCCACAGCCTTTGACGCCGGCTCCCGCCCCGACCGGCTTTCAGCCCCAACATGGTGCGCCGTCATTGGTTGCATTTCAAGTACGCCTAAGGACGAGAGCGTTTCACCGTTTCACGGAAACGGCGAACCGCTCCATGCCTTTGTTTTCACGCAATTCCGGACGGAAGGTTACGGCGAAGACGCCGAACTTAACCGCTGCGTACTTTTCCTGGAATTGCTCTAAGCGGCAGCCAGCGGGCGATCGAAGAAGCGCAGCCCGAAAAAGCCGGCGACGAAGCCGCCGATATGCGCTTCCCAGGCGATCTGGCCGTCTATTCCCGGCGCGAAGCCAAGCAGGCCCGTGGCAAGATTTATGACCATCCAGACGCCCAGAAAGGTCATCACGCCGCGCGAGCGCAACACCGCCGCGATCGGCAAGGGCTCGCCAGCGAAGGCCGCTTTGCCGGACGAACGGTCGACGCGGAAGCCATAGCGCGCCGCCGCGCCCATCATGCCGGAAATCGCCCCCGATGCACCGACGAGCGGCACCTCGCCATAGGGATGCAGCGCCCAGAACAGAACAACCGAAGCCAGCCCGGTCACCGCGTAGAATATGGCGAAACGCAGCGCGCCGAGACGGTTGGCGAGCGGCGAACCGAATGCCGAAAGCCAGATCATGTTGATGGCGATATGGGCGATGCCACCATGCATGAACGCATAGGTGAACGGACGCGTGAACAGGAACCAGTCGAAGCCATATTTGCCAGTGTAGAGCACAGGAATGAAGGCACCGTCATAGAGCAGCGTC
>NZ_RZTO01000450.1:0-5078 GCF_003997225.1 Mesorhizobium sp. M2C.T.Ca.TU.002.02.1.1 | reverse complement strand
CCGCCGTGCTCTCCGAGGCGGGAAAAATTCTGCCCACGGTCGATCTGCCCGATCGCGGCCATGACGTCACCTTCGATCCGGTGTCGAAACGTTCGGTGGTCTTCCCCCGCCAGCCCGGCACCTTCGCCGTGGTCTTCGACCATGCCGGCCGCGACAAGCCATTAACCATCGCCAGCATCGCCGGCCGGCATTTCTTCGGCCATGGCGTGTTCTCGCCCGACGGCGCCTTGCTCTATGCGACCGAGAACGATTTCGACAACGCGGCAGGTGTCGTGGGTGTCTACGACGCGCGGGCCAAATTCAATCGCATTGGCGAGTTCCCGACCTACGGCATGGGTCCTCACGAGCTGCTCCTGCTTGGCGACGGCCGCACCTTAGCCATCGCCAATGGCGGCATCGAAACCCATCCCGACTATGGCCGCGCCGAGCTCAACATCGCGACGATGAAGCCGTCCTATACGCTGGTCGACCGCGCCACCGGCGACCTCATCGAAAAGCACGAATTGCCGCCGGCGCTGCACCAGCTTTCGATCCGCCACATGGATCGCGACCAGTCGGGCACCGTCTGGTTCGGCTGCCAATATCGCGGGCCGGCGACCGACCGCCCGGCGCTGGTCGGCCGCGCCGCGCGCGGCAAGGAACTCGAGCTGCTGGAGATGCCGCGGGACGTGCTCTCCGGCTTCCGCAACTATATCGGCTCGGTCGCTGCCAACGCCGCCACCGGCACGGTCGCCGTCACCTCGCCGGAGGGCAATTCGCTGGCCGTCCTCGATGCCGCCAGCGGACGCGTGGTCGCGACCAGGTCGCTGGTCGAGGTCTGCGGCCTTGCGCCCGACGGCGCCGGCTTCATGGCGACGACCGGCGCCGGCGAGATCGTCGGCGGAGCTGGCGCCACCCGTTCCGAGCCGGATTATGTCTGGGACAACCACATGCTGCGCATTGTCGCGACGGCGTGATCGCCGCGCCTAGAGCAATTCCAGGAAAAGTGTGAGCGGTTTCCGTCCGGAATTGCGTCAAAACAAAGAGATAGAGCGGCTCGCCGGTTCCGCGAAACGGTGAAACGCTCGAGAAGCAAAGCCGCTTAACATTTCTGCGCCCTGGCCCTTGCGGCGGCCGCCTATGCCGGGCAGAGGGAATTGTGTTTCGATCCAGTTCTTTAACCGGCCTATGACGCTGCCTGAATGAAGCCGCCCGTATGAAGCTGCTCGCCATCGATTGTGCCGCCAACCTCTGTGCTGCCTGCGTCTATGATGCGGATGCGGAGAAGGAGCTCGGCCGCGAGGTGCGCGATCTCGGCAAAGGCCATGCCGAGCATCTGATGGCCGTCATCGAGACGGCCCTACAAGCCGGCGGGGTCGGCTATCCCGACCTCAACGCCGTTGCTGCCTCGGTCGGGCCCGGATCGTTCACCGGCCTGCGCGTCGGCGTTTCGACCGCGCGCGGCCTGGCGCTGGCGCTGAAGATCCCGGCGATCGGCGTGACGACGCTGGAAGCCCTGGCGGCGGAAGGGGCGAGCGCTTTTCCCGGGCGCGCGGTGTTTGCCGCGCTCAACGCCGGCCGCGAGGAAATCCATGCCGCGCTCTATGATAAAGCGTTAGCTGAAGCTTACGGACCTTCCGTAGTCACACTTTCCGAGGCGACGACCATGGCCATCGACGCCGAAGCAGTCCTTGCCGGCACCGCTGCGCCGCTTATCGCCCGGGCGGTGGGGGGCGCCTTCGACACCGGCCCGATCGCCGCCACGGCCGACATTGCGACCTATGCCAGACTGGCTGCCGCCAAGGGACCGGGCGAAAAGCCCAAGCCGCTCTATCTGCGCGGCGCCGACGCCAAGCCGCAGGCGGGCTTCATTCTGCCAAGGCAGGACAAGGGAAACGAGCCCTGATGCGCATACCGTTCTTTCAGCCGCGTCGCAGGGACTATGCCTTGGAACCGCTGACCGTTGCCGACAGCGCCGCCGTCTCGGTGCTGCATCGCGAGGATTTCGTGCGGCCCTGGACCGACGGCGAGTTCGCAGCGCTCCTCGAACAGGACACCGTGTTCGGCTATGCCGCGCGGGAGACAGGACAGGGATCGAAACCCCCGGTCGGCTTCGTGCTGGCGCGGCTCGCGGCCGGCGAGGGCGAAATCCTGACCGTGGCCGTCGCCCGCAGCCATCGCCGCCAGGGCCTTGGCTGGCAATTGATGGATGCGGTGCTGCGCGAGCTTCATGCGCAGCGTGCCGAAGCGCTCTTCCTCGAGGTCGACGAGACCAACGCGCCCGCGATCGGGCTTTACCGCAGGCTTGGCTTCATCCAGGTCGGTCATCGCCCGAACTATTACCGTTCGACCGAGCATGGCCCGACCGGCGCGCTTGTCATGCGCCGCGATCTTCGCTAGCCAGTCCGCGCGATAGGGCGGAGCGAATGATCAAGAAATTACGGATTTTCCTGGCGCTCTTCTATGTCGTCGTCTGTTCGCTCGTGCTGGTGCCGCTGCAGATCCTGTCGATGAAGACGGGGCTGTGGCCCGAAACCTTCATCCTGAAGATTTGGCACAGCATGATCCTGCGGGCGCTGGGCATGCGGGTGCATGTGAAAGGCGCCTTGGCCAAGGACCGCCCTCTGCTGGTGGCGGCCAACCACATCTCCTGGACCGACATCATGGTGCTCGGCTCCTTCGTCGACGTGAAGTTCATCGCCAGGGCCGACATGGAGGGCTGGCCGCTGATCGGCATGTTGTCCAAGCTGCAGCGCACCGTCTTCATCGAACGCGAGCGCAAGCGCACCTCTGGCGACCAGGCAAGCGAGATCGCCAAGAGGATGGCAAAAGGCGACGCCATGGTGCTGTTCGCCGAAGGCTCGACCGGCGACGGCAACCTCGTTCTGCCGTTCAAGAGCACCTTGTTCGGCGCGGCCTCGATGGCGATCTCGGAGGGTGCTGCGGACCAGGTCTTCATCCAGCCCGTGGCGATCGCCTATACGCGCCTGCATGGCATGCCGATGGGCCGCCGCCACAGGCCGATGACCGCCTGGATCGGCGACCAGGACCTGATGCCGCATCTCAAAACCCTGCTTGCCGAAGGCGCGATCGACGCCGAGGTGCATTTCGGCGCGCCGGTGCCGTTCGCCAAGGGCTCGAACCGCAAGGAAACGGCAAGGCTGATGGAAGCCAAGGTGCGCGAGATGATGCAGGCCGCGCTCGCCGATCCGCGTCCCAGTCGTCAGCGTGTCGCCTGAAAGCGGGACGCGCGGCGCCGCAACCTGCCAGAATCGTCTGTTTTTTGTCACGGAAAGGCGGTAGAAGCCGCGCGATGGATTTGAACACGATTGAAAGCCACGACACAGGCGCTGCGGCCGAGCACTCGGCCAGCACGGACCGGACGGCGAAAAAGGTCTTCGTCAAGACCTATGGCTGCCAGATGAACGTCTACGATTCCCAGCGCATGACCGATGCGCTGGCGGCCGACGGCTATGTCGCCACCGACGCCGTCGAAGACGCCGATCTGGTGCTGCTCAACACTTGCCATATCCGCGAAAAGGCGGCGGAAAAGGTCTATTCCGAGCTTGGCCGCATCCGCGACATGAAAGCCGAGCGCGCCGAGGCCGGCCGCGAGCTCCTGATCGGCGTCGCCGGCTGCGTGGCGCAGGCCGAAGGCGCCGAGATCATCCGTCGCGCCCCTGCGGTCGATCTGGTCATCGGCCCGCAGACCTATCACCGGCTGCCCGACGTGCTGGCAAGGGTCCGCGGCGGCGAGAAGATCGTCGAGACCGAATACGCCATCGAGGACAAGTTCGAGCATCTGCCGCAGCCGAAACGCGCCGAATTGGCAAAGCGGGGCGTCACCGCCTTCCTCACGGTGCAGGAAGGCTGCGACAAGTTCTGCACCTTCTGTGTAGTGCCTTATACGCGCGGCTCTGAGGTCTCGCGCCCGGTGGCGCAGATCGTCGCCGAGGCCGAGCGCCTGGCCGAAGCCGGCGTGCGCGAGGTGACGCTGCTTGGCCAGAACGTCAACGCCTGGCACGGCGTCGGCGAAAACGGCGAGGAATGGGGCCTCGGTCGTCTGCTGTTTCGGCTTGCGGAAATCCCCGGCCTGGCGCGGCTGCGCTACACCACCAGCCATCCGCGCGACATGGACGACGAATTGATCGCAGCGCATCGTGACCTGCCCGCCTTGATGCCCTATCTGCATTTGCCGGTGCAGTCGGGGTCCGACCGGATTTTGAAGGCGATGAACCGCAGGCATACGGCACGTGACTACCTGGCGCTCATCGAGCGCATCCGCGCCGCACGCTCCGACATCGCCATGTCCGGCGATTTCATCGTCGGCTTCCCGGGCGAGACGGACGAGGATTTCGAGGCGACGCTGGAGCTGGTACGCGAGGTGGGTTACGCGGCCTGTTTCTCGTTCAAATATTCGCCACGCCCCGGCACGCCGGGCGCCGAAATGGACGGGCATCTCGCCGAAGCGGTGAAGGACGAGCGGCTGCAGCGCCTGCAGGCGTTGATCAACGAGCAGCAGCGGACTTTCATCGCCGGCCTGGTCGGCCGCACCGTCAGCACGTTGATCGAGAAGCCCGGTCGCCGCCCCGGCCAGATTGTCGGCCGCTCGCCATGGCTGAACCCGGTTATTGTTGACGACAAGGCCGGTGGAATCGGTGACATTATTGACGTACGAATCACGAAGACAGGCCCCAACAGCCTGTTCGCCGAGTTGGCCTGATGCATGTCGTCCCGCGATTTTGGGGAAACGACCTGCATAGCCGCAAGCCTCGGCAGATGAGGAGAGACGGTTGAGCGCTGCCGAACTGAAGAATCCGCCCCAGAACCAGGCGACCGGGGCTTCCGACATGGCGCACATCGTACTGACCTTCGACAACAACAAGCTTGCCAGCGCCCTTTACGGTCAGTTCGACGAGAATCTGGCCCGGCTCGAGCAGAAGCTCGGCGTCGATATCCGCTCGCGCGGCAACCAGCTTGCGATCAAGGGCTCGGCTTCGGCCGCCGAACAGGCGCGCCGCGCGCTGGATACGCTCTACGGTATCCTGCAGAAGGGCGTCGACATCGGCCAGTCGGACGTCGACGCCCTTCTGCAGGAT
>NZ_RZTO01000044.1:0-15165 GCF_003997225.1 Mesorhizobium sp. M2C.T.Ca.TU.002.02.1.1 | reverse complement strand
CCGCCGGATCGAGCGCGGCGGCCTTGTCGTTGGTCGAGCGTGCCAGGATGAACTCGATGTCAGGATAGTGCTCGCGTTCGAGCTCGGCCTCGTCGGCGGCTTGCCAATTGGCGCACAGGATCTTCATGCTTGCCCTTCGGATTCTTGGGTACAGGTGATTATTTCTTGATGCCGCCGATGCGCCCGCCCATCGGCACGACGGCGCCGACCGGCTGATCGATGGCGCTGAGCGTTCCGCTGACCGGCGCCTCAATCTCGACCACGGCCTTGTCGGTCTCGATCTCGGCGATCAGTTCGCCTTCCTTGACCGTGTCGCCGACCGCCTTCAGCCATTTGACGACCGTGCCCTCGCTGACGGTGAGATCGCCGAAAGGCATCGTCACCGGCTCGTCGTCGCTGGCGGGTACGGAAGCAGCTTGTGGAGCGGGCTGCGACTTGACTGGAACAGCTGCTGGCTTTGCCGGCGCAGCGCTTTTCAGGCCGACCGTGTACCAGTGATCCGGCACCGGTGGCGTGCCGGCGATCACATCGCGAGCGCCCTCGGCGATGCGTGCCGCGTCGACCAGCATGGCTCGCTCCAGCACCGGCGCGAACGGATGGGACGTCGGTGCCGTATGCAGTCTTCCGGGCGGAGCGTCGAGCTCGTCGAAGGCGAGCTCGTTGATCGCCTGGGCGATCTCGCCGCCAAGGCCGCACATGGCCCACGCCTCGTCGACGATGAGCAGGCGATGGGTCTTCCTGACGCTGGCGACGATCGTGTCGATATCGAGCGGCATGATGGTGCGCGGGTCGATCACCTCGGCCTCGATGCCTTCGGCCGCCAATGCCTCCGCCGCCTCCAAAGCGCGCTGCACCATCTGCCCGGCCGCGACGATGGTGATGTCTTTCCCTGCCCGCGCGATCCGCGCGACGCCGAACGGCACATAGTGCTCGCCCGCCGGCACCTCGCCCTTGGAAGCGAACAGCGCTTTCGGTTCGAGCATAATGACGGGATCGCCGGCTCTCAGCGCCGTCTTCATCAGCCCCTTGGCGTCAGCCGGATTCGACGGCACGCAGACGATCAAGCCGGGCATATGGGCGAAGACCGGATGATAGATGCCGCTGTGATGCGGGCCGGAACTGCGCAGCGCGCCGGCGCCGACGCGCACCACCATCGGCGCGCTCATCACGCCGCTGGTCATGTAGCGCAGCTTGGCCGCCTGCAGGAAGATCTGCCCGGCGGTCTCGAAGGCGAAATCGGCGAACATCAGGTCCGAGACGGTGCGCGCGCCCGTGGCCGAAGCGCCGACGGCGGCGGCGGTGAACCCCTGTTCGGAGATCGGCGTGTCGACCATGCGATCAGGGCCGAACTCCTGCCAAAGGTTCTTGGTGTGGGCGAAGCTGCCGCCGCGTTCGCCGGTGCCTTCGCCGAAATAGAGGATCGCCGGATTGGCGCGCATCTCCTCGGCGATGCCGTCGCGCACCGCCTCCAGCCAGCCTTGCGTCCGCGTCTCTCCGACGGCGCGCGGCTGCAGGGCGGCCGGCGGATTGATCGGATCGGCGAAGACATGCAGGCGCACCGTTGCCGGATCGGGCTCGGGCGAAGTGCGGGCGAAGGCGAGCGCCTCCTCCACCACTTTCTCGATCCGCGCCTCTATTGCCGCGAGCGCCTCGGCGTCGGCAACGCCATAGTCCTCGATCAGCCGCTTGCGGAACATGTCGATCGGATCGCGTTTGATCCAGGCGTCGAGTTCTTCCTGCGTCCTATACGTGCCGATGACCGGGTCGCCCTCATGGTGGCCGACAGTGCGATAGGTCTTGGCCTCTATCAGAGTCGGGCCCTTGCCGGCCCGCGCGCGTTCGGTCGCTTCCTTCATGGCCAGCCAGACGGCGAAGACGTCGTTGCCGTCGACAGCGACGCCGGGCATGCCGTAGGACGCGGCCTTGGTGGCGATCTCGGGGTTGAGCGTGATCGACTTGAGCGGAGTGGCGGTGGCGTAGAGATTGTTCTCGCAAATGAAGACCGCCGGCGCGCGCTGCACGGCGGCAAAGTTGAGCGCCTCGTGGAAGCCGCCATGATTGGCGGCGCCGTCGCCGAAGAAAGCGACGCCGATATCGTCGCGGCCCTGCCGGCGGGCGCTCATGCCGATGCCGACGGCATGGCCGATGCCGGCGGCGACGATGCCGTTGGTGCCGAACAGGCCGACCGAACGGTCGTAGAGATGCATGGTGCCGCCGCGGCCGCCGCAAATGCCGTCGGCCTTGCCGAACAGCTCGGCCATGACGCGCCCGGGATTGGCGCCCTTGGCCAGCGCATGGCCGTGGCCGCGATGGGTCGATGTCACCCAATCGGTCGGCCGCAAATGCACGCAGACCCCGACGCCGGTCGCTTCCTCGCCGATATAGAGATGCAGGAAGCCAGGTGTCTCGCCCTTGCGGCAAGCGATCTGGGCAACGCTTTCGAAGCGGCGCAGCAACACCATGCGTTCGAACAGGTCGAGCAGGATTTTTCGGTCGGGCAGATTTGGCGCACCCTTGAAATCCTCGCGTGCGCGCGCCGCAGAAATTGCCACCAAAACCTCCCATCGATCCGTCTGGCGCCGGACAGAAACGCACCGGCGGCGAGCTCGTGGCTGCCCGCTTCGGGTGCATCATAGATTATAATAGCATAATGTCTATAGGTTGTGCGCGAAGCCGCGAGGCGCAAGAGCGCTCACCGTTTCACCGGGGCCGGCAAAACGCTCTATCGCCTTGTTTTGACAAAGGTCCTGGCGAAAACCGTGCTCTAGATCTTGGTGATCCGCACCGTGGCGTCGGGCCGCTGGAACAGCTCCGGCCGAAGGCTGAGGCCGAGCCCCGGCCCGTCGAGCGGCGCGACATGGCCGTCGCTGACCGGCGGAATGTCGGCGACGATCTCGGTGTACCAGCCGGTGAAATAGGCGCGCACGGCTTCCTGGTAGTTGACGTTCGGCAAGGTGGCCGAAAGCGCGCAACTGGCGGCATAGACGATCGGCCCCGTGCAGTCGTGCAGCGTCACCGGCAATTCGCTGGCCTCGGCCATGTTGGCGATCTTGCGTGCTTCGGAAAGGCCGCCGCACCAGGCAAGGTCGATCATGATCACGCTGGCCGCGCGCTTGTCGATCAACTGCTTGAACATCTGCCGCGTGGCCAGCCGCTCGCTGGCCGCGATCGGGATCGATGTGTGGCGCGCCAACTCGGCCATCGCGTCGAGCTCGTTGTAGCGGATCGGCTCCTCCAGCCAGGCGACGTCGTAGGCCTTCAGCGCCTCGGCGATGCGCAGCGCCGGCGGCAGGCTCCACAGGCCATGCAGCTCGACCATGATCTCCATGTCGCGACCGACGGCGTCGCGGATCTTCTGGAACGGCTCCAGCGCCTTGTCGAGGTCGGCAAGCGAGATGCGGGCGCCGTTCGATGCCTCGGCGGCGATGTCGAACGGCCATATCTTCATGGCGCCGATGCCTTCGGATTTCAGGCTCCTGGCGAGATCGCCGGCATTGTAGCGCCATGCCAGCAGGTCCTCATACGGGCCTTCGTTGGAATCGCCCGATTTGAGCGACCAATCCTCGCCGCGCTCGAACAGCGCGTTCTTCTTGCTGGCGCGCACATGCTTGTAGCCGGCGCAGGTGTTGTAGATCGGCACGGTTCTGTGCGTGCGGCCGCCCAGCAGCCGCCAGACCGGCTCGCCAAGCGCCTGGCCATAGATATCCCACAGCGCGATGTTGACCGCGGAATTGCCGCGCACCTCCGCGCCGGAATCGCGCGCGCCGACATAGACGCTGCCCAGCGTGCGGTCGTGCAGCTCGATATCGCGCGGGTCCTTGCCGATGAGGTAGGCCGCGACGTTGTCGTGGATGTAGGAGGCGACCGGCCCCGGCGCCCAGAAGGTTTCGCCGGTGCCGATGATGCCGGCATCGGTGTGGACGCGAAGCCAGAACAGGAATGGGAATTCCGCCAGTTGCAGCGTTTCAAGCGCGACGATCTTCAATTTTCCCTCCCGGCTCCACCGGAGCGCATAGCCCGCGAACAGTAGCACAAGCCCGTTGACACCTATCTATGGATACCGGTATCCATCGCGTCAAGATGACCTTGGGAGGAGGTTGGCTTGCCTGCTGAGATACCAGACACCACGCCGCGCAGGGCGCTTGTCACCGGGGCCGCTGGAGGGCTTGGCCGCGAGGTGGCGCTGCAACTGGCCGGGCGCGGCTGCGCCGTCGCAATTACCGACATCAATGGCGAAGGCCTGACCGAGACGGCCAGGCAGATCGGCCAAGCCGGCGCGGAAGCCGAGATCATCGTCAGTGACTTCACGCTCGAGGGCGCTCCGGAAGCGGCGGTCGAGAAAGTGGTCGCGCGTTGGCGCGGCATCGACATCCTCGTCAACAATGCCGGCTATGGCGTGATCGAGCCCTTCCTCGACGCAACCTTCAAGGCCTGGACGCGCACGCTGGCGCTCAACGTCACGGCGCTTGCCATGGCCTGCAAGGCGGCCGGCCGGGTGATGCGCAAGCAGCGCTCGGGACGCATCGTCAACATCACCTCGCCCGGCTCGCGCATGGCGCTGCCCGACTACACCGCCTACACGGCGAGCAAGGCCGGCGTCGATTCCATCACCCGCGCGGCGGCGGTCGCGCTTGCGCCTTACGGCGTGCTGGTCAACAGCCTGGCGCCGGGCATGATGGACACCGAGATGCAGCGTTCGACCGAGCTCGATCTTGCCCGCGCCAATGGCCGCAGCGATCTGCAGGCTTTCCTCGACGAACGCACGCGCCGCATTCCGCTCGGCCGCCGCGCCGAGATTTCCGAGGTGGCGGAAGCCGTCGTCTGGCTCTGCCTCGACGCGCCGCGATACATGACCGCCGAGCGGCTCAACATGTCGGGCGGGTTGGACAAGGACTAGGCATCGATGCTGCGAAACTCCCCTCCCGGCAGCGCCGACGTCGCCGCGCTGGAACGCAAGGCGACGCTGCTTCGCCGCCATATGCTGACCATGGCGCGCGGCCAGGGCCAGGGCTATATCGGCCAGGGCCTCGGCATCGCCGACATGCTGGCGGCGCTCTATTTCCACGAGCTGCGTTACGATCCGCACAATCTGGCATGGCCGGATCGCGACCGTTTCCTGTTGTCGACCGGGCACTACTCGATCGCGCTTTGGGCCGCCCTCGCCGAGGCCGGCATCATCCCGGTCGAGGAACTTGTCACCTATGGCGCCGATGACAGCCGGCTGGAGATGTCGACGCTCGACACCACGCCGGGCGTCGAGGTCATCGGCGGCTCGCTCGGACATGGCCTCGGGCAAGGCATCGGCCAGGCGCTGGGACTTCGCCTCGATCGCTCGGACGCGCGCGTCTTCGTCGAGCTTTCCGATGGCGAGATGCAGGAGGGCTCAACCTGGGAAGCGGCGATGTCGGCCAGCCATTTCGAGCTGGACGGGCTCGTCGCGCTGATCGACTGCAACGGCATCCAGGCCGACGGACCCGTGGTGCTCAACATGGAGCCGGTGGCCGACAAATGGCGCGCCTTCGGCTGGGAAACGGCGGAGATCGACGGCAACGACATGAAAGCCATCGTCGATGCGCTGGCCGGCGCGCGCCAGCGCAATGGCAAGCCGAAGGCGATCGTGCTGCGCACCCTGCCCGGCAAAGGCGTGCCGCGCATCGAGACCAGCGAGAAATCGCACTTCTTCCGCATCGACGTGGCGCAATGGGACGGCATCATCGCAGAATTCGACAAACGCATGGGAACGCACCTATGAGCGGCGGCGTGCAAGCCGGACGGACCCTGGCCATGGGCCAGGACGAGGCTGTCGGCGGCGGCCGGCAAAGCGTGGACGCACCCTTCGGGCGGGCCCTGGCCAGACTTGGGCAGAGCCGCAACGACATCGTCGGGCTGACCGCCGACCTTGGCAAATACACCGACATATTGCCGTTCCGGGACGCCTTTCCCGACCGCTTCTTCAATGTCGGCATGGCCGAACAGAATCTGGTCGCGGTCGCCGCCGGGCTTGCCCGCGCCGGCAAGGTGCCGTTCGCCACCACCTATGGCGTGTTCGCGACGCGTCGCGCCTATGACTTCGTCGCCATCGCGCTTGCCCACTCCAACCTCAACGTGAAGATCGTCGCTGGCCTGCCGGGATTGACGACAGGCTATGGCGGCACGCATCAGGCGATCGAGGATCTGGCGCTGATGCGCATGATCCCCGGCCTGACCGTCATCGATCCCTGCGACGCGACCGAGATCGAGGCGGCGACTGCCGCGATCGCCGAGCATCAGGGCCCCGTCTATATGCGGCTGCTGCGCGGCAGCGTCCCCGTCGTGCTCGAGCCTGGCTACACATTCGAGATCGGCAAGGCGCGGCGGCTTCGCGAAGGCTCCGATGTCGGCATCATCTCGACCGGGTTCATGACCGAGCGGGCACTGGACGCGGCGGAGGCCTTGCAGAAACAGGGCATTTCCACCGGCGTCCTGCATGTGCCGACGATCAAGCCGTTCGACGCCGGCGCCGTGGCCGAGTTCGCCTCCGGCGTCCGCCGGATCGTCACGGCGGAAAACCATGTCATGGTCGGCGGCCTGGCCAGCCTTGTCGTCGAAAGCCTGTTCGAGGCGGGCATCGCGAAGAAAGTGACGCGCATCGGCCTGCCCCGCCGCTATATCGAATGCGGCGCGGTGCCCACCCTGCAGGCGAAGTACGGCCTCACCACCGAAGCCGTCGTCGCAACGATTAGCGGGTTGGAGTCTGCATGAAGATCACCGACATCGAGACCTTTGCCGTCGGCGCCGGCTGGAAGAACTGGCTTTTCGTCAAGGTCCATACCGACAAGGGCATCCATGGCGTCGGCGAAGGCACGCTGAACGGTTTCATCAAGACCACCGAAGCCGGCGTGCACGAGCTCAAGCATCTCGCGATCGGCCAGGACCCGCGCCGCATCAACGCCTTGGCCAAGCGCATGCTGGACAGTGTTTCGCTCGACGGCGGCCACATTCACCGCACGGTGATCGCGGCTATCGAGGTCGCCTGCTGGGATATTCTGGGCAAGAGCCTGGGCGTGCCGATCCACCAGCTTCTCGGCGGGCAGGTACGCGACACGGTGCTTGGCTATGCCAATGGCTGGTATCGCACGGAACGCACGCCGGAAGCCTTTCTCGAAGCCGCAAAGGCGGTGCTGGCCAAGGGCTTCAAGGCGTTCAAGCTAGACCCGTTCGGCACCGCGCAAGGTTTCATCTCTCGCGAGGAACTGGAGCTTTCCTACGCAATCTGCCGCGAACTGCGCGATGGACTGCCCAGCGACACGCTGATCCTGATCGACGTGCATGCGCGCTTCACCGAGATCGCAGCGCTTCAGGCGGCGCGGAAATTCGCCGATCTCGACATCTACTGGTGGGAGGAGCCGACCTCGCGCGATCGCCAGGAGACGGTGCATGAGGTGGCGCACCGCTCGCCCATCCCGGTGGCGACCGGCGAAATGTACGACACGGTCGGCCAGTTCTACGCGCTGGCCGCCGGCGGCGGCGTCAACATCTTCCAGCCCGAGCCGATGTCGCTTGGCGGCATCGCGCCATCGATGCAGGTCGCCAATCTTGCGCTTGCTCACGGCAGCCATATCGCGCCGCATCAAAGCGGCGGACCGGTGGCGACGGCGGTGTGCCTGCAACTGGCGGCGGCGGTGCCGAATTTCCTGATCCAGGAGCATTTTGACGCGTTCAACGATCCATGGACCCGCGAGCTGGTGACCTGGCATCCGACCGTCAACCCGGACAACGGTCATCTGTCGCTGCCGCAAGTGCCGGGGCTCGGCATCGATCTCAACCTCGATGCGGTCAAGGATCATCCTTACGATCCCAACGCCTATCTCAACGTTCATGCCGAAGGCTGGGAGAAGCGCCTTGGCCGCCGCGAAGAAGCGGAGAAAGCCGGCCTCTAAACTGGCAGGGCGTTCCGCGAGTTCGTCATCCTAGGGCGAAGCAAGGAGCGAAGCGACGCAGCGCAGACCCGAGGATCCATTCCGTTAGCTGTAAGCGTCACGGCCGTGCAGAACGACCCTCTGTTCTGCGCCGTCTTTACCCTTCGCGCGAAGCCATGGAATGGATCCTCGGGTCTTCGCGACGCCGCTTCGCTCCTTGCTTCGCCCTAGGATGACGAAAAACGTTAGGCGCTTTCGCGGTCGATGATCTCGAAGCCGAGGCTGGTGACGGCCGGCACCTCGCCATTGCCGCCCAGTCTCGCCAGCAATTGCCGCACGGCGCGCCGGCCCATGTCGTAGCGGTTGACCTTCACCGTGGTCAGCCGCGGATAGAGCTGCGCGGCGAGGTCCATGTCGCCATAGCCGGCGATGGCGATCCTGCCGGGCACCGCCCAGCCCCGCCGGTGGCATTCCTGCACGGCGCCGACGGCCAGCGTGTCGCTGGAGAAGAAGATGGCGTCGATGTCCTTGTGCCGCGATGTCAGCGTGATCAGCGCCTCGGCGCCGCCCTGCGCGGTGATCGGCACCTCGACTTCCATGCCGTCGTGGTTCCTGATGCCGAGCTTGGTCAGCGCCGCGTGGTAGCCGGTGCGGCGCTGCCGCAGGCGGTCATTGCCGTGGATCGGCGTCGAGACGAAACCGATCCGCCTGTAGCCCTTGGCGGCCAGATGCATGGTCATGGCGTAGGCGGTCTCGAAATTGGAGATGCCGACCACCATGTCGATCGGATCGCGGCCCTTGACCTCGGAGATCTCGACCACCGGCGCGCCGCTGCCCTTCAACAAGCCACGCGCCGTTTCGCTTTGCACGAAGCTCTGAAGGATCATGCCGGCCGGGCGCCAGCCGAGCAGCGTGCGTATCGCTTTCTCCTCGGCTTCCGGCGTGAATTCACCCTGCACCAAGAGCATCGAATAGCCGCCCTCATGGCATTCGTCGGACATGCCTTGCACCTGCTCGGCAATACCCGAATTGATCAGCGGCGGCACCACCGTCCCGATCATACGGCCGTTGCCGCGCATGCTCGACGCAAGCTGGTTGGGCACGAAGCCGATCTGCTCTATCGCCTCCAGCACCCTGGCGCGCGTCTCCGCCGAGACCCTGCCGGGATTGGACAGGGAACGCGACACCGTGATCGGCGCGACACCGATGCGCCTAGCGATCTCGCGAACCCCAAGCCGCTGCGAGGGTGTGTTCCCGTCGGGATCGTCCCCTGCCCCATCAGCCATCGCCAAGCTCCACAAAGCATGATGCGCGAAGGGAAAAACCAGCTCCGGATCGCACGACCAACGCCATTCATAGCGGCTGCGACAGGCGCTTTCCAGCGACGTGCCCGGCATCGCGCATCCTCTGAAATTTCGCCGTTGACAAGTTATAATATTATAATCTTAATGGCGCAGAGGAGCACGCCGGGATCGGCGTGGGCGAGATGGTGCCGGTTGCGGGAGCCGGCGACGTGCGCCGCCAGGGAGGTCAGGATGGAAAGCGCGGCTGACGTGAGCTCGCCGCCCCGGGATGGGCAATCTTTCCGGCGGCGGCTGATCGGCTTCATCGCCATCGGCGAAGTCGGCGTGCTGGCGGCGATGGCTCTGCTGATCGTCTTCTTCTGGCTGCTCGAACCGGCTTTCCTGTCGGAGCGCAACATCCGCGCCATTCTCAACGTCGTGTCGTTCGTCGGCATCATCGCCATCGGCCAGACCATCCTGCTGGTGGCCGGCGAATTCGACCTGTCCGTCGGCTCGGTGGCCGGCCTGTCCGCGGTGGTCGCCGCCAAGCTGATGACGGCGGCCGCGCTGCCGGTGACCGTGGCCATCCTAGGCGGGATCGGCGTCGGCGCGGCGATCGGGCTGCTCAACGGCGTGATCGTCGTCAGGCTCGGCATCCCCGCCTTCATCCAGACGCTCGGCATGCTGTTCATCGGCCAGGGCCTGATCCAGGTGGTGACGGGCGGCTATCCGGTCTATCCGCTGCCAGAGACGATCAACGCGATCGGCAGCGCCGACCTCGCCTTCGGCCTCGGCTGGAGCTTTGCCTTCTTCATCGTCGCGGCGATCCTCGCCGATTTCGTCCTGCGGCGCACCGTGCTCGGACGCAATATCTACGCCACCGGCGGCAACCAGGAAGTGGCGCGTCTGGTCGGCATCAACACGAATGCCTGCAAGATCGGCGCCTTCATCGTCGTCGGCGCGCTGTCAGCGATTGCCGGCATGTTCGTCATGGCCGATCTCGGCAGCGGCGGCACCTCGATAGGCAGCGGCTGGGAACTGACGGTCATTGCCGGGGTCGTGGTCGGCGGCGTCAGCCTGTTCGGCGGCGCCGGCACGGTCGCGGGCGGCATTGTCGGCATCCTGATGCTGAAGGTGGTGCAGAGCGGCCTCGTCGTCATCGGCGTCAACTCCAACTGGCAGCAGATCGCGGTGGGCGTGATCATGGTCATGGCCGTCGGGCTCGACATTGTGCGCCGCCGCTACTTCATCGCCGGCGCTTAGCGGGGGCCACGAGGAACTCACTCAAACGGCAACATTTCCAAAACAACAGATCTTACGCCGGCAAGAACGCCGGTGAAGCAAGGGAGGTAGGACATGAAGATCGATCTGAGAAAGGGACTGATCCGTACGGCATTCGCGGCCGTGGCCGCCGCCGCGTCGCTGGGCTCGGCGGGCCTCGCCCAAGCCGCCGACATCCACCTGCTCTGGGTGCAGGCGATGAAGGACCACCCTGTCCATCGGCTCATGCAGGCGGGCTTCCTCAACAAGTGCAAGGAGCTCGGCTACACCTGCGAGGTGGTCGGCGATCCGAGCGCGACGAACTGGGACATTCCGGCGACTCTGCCGCTCGCCGAAGCCGCCCTGGCGCGCACCAAATACGATGCGATCGGCGTCTATGGTCCCGATCCGGCGATCTACTCCTACATCTCGAAGCTCGCCAAGGAGGGATTCCCGATCGTCACCTGGCATGTGCTGCCGCCGGAAGGCACGGTCCAGGGGCTGAAGGCCGCGACGGGCGAGGACATTGCCGGCGCCGGCCAGAACGCCGCCGTCGCCATCGGCGACAAGCTCGGCGGCAAGGGCACCGTGGCCCTGACGCAAGGCGCGTCCAACGATACCGAGAACGCCATGTCGGCCGCTTTCCGCAAGACCATCGCCGAGAAATATCCCAACATCAAGGTGCTCGACACCCAGATGGAGGGCTTCGAGCCCTCGGCGGCCGAGGCCAAGGCAGTGGCGATCCTGCAAGGCAATCCGGACGTGACGGCGGCCTTCGGCACCACCGGCAACAGCATCCAGACCTGGTCGGGCGCGGCCCGCAAGGCTGGACGCGATGTCGTCATCGTCGGCATGGACTATATCAGGCAGAATCTCGACCTGGTGAAATCGGGCGCCGCCTACGGCATCGTCGCGCAGCCGCTCTATGAAGAGAGCGCCAAGGTGGCCGAACTGCTCGGCGATCTCGCCCAGGGCAAGACCGTGCCCTACAGCAACCCGCTGCCGGCCAAGGTCATCACCGCCGCCGACCTCGACCCCTATTACAAGATGCTGGACAGCGCCGGCCAGTAACGCCCATCGCCGGGTCCGCGGCTTGCCCGGACCTGGCATCCGCCGAGAGGATCGCCGTGCCCGCCCAAGAACCGCTGTTGTCGGCCATCGCAATCGCCAAGAGTTTCGGCGGTGTGCAGGCGCTGCGCGGCGTCGATTTCGACGTCGTCCCGGGCGAGATCCACGCTTTGCTCGGCCAGAACGGCGCCGGCAAGTCGACGCTCGTCAAGATACTCAATGGCGTGCATCCGGCCGGCTCCTACACCGGCGCCATCAAGCTCGACGGCAAGCCGGTCAGCTTTGCCTCGCCCGCCGACGCGCGGTCGAACGGTGTCGGCTATGTGCCACAGGAGATCGAAGTGCTCGAGCAGCTTTCGGTCGCCGAGAATGTCTTTGCCGGACGCACCGGGCTGGGCGACGGGATGCTGGTCAACCAGCGGAGGCTGGAACAGCGGGCGGGCGAGATTTTTGCCGATCTTGGCATCGGCATCGATCCCAGGGCCTATGTCGCATCGCTGACCTCGGCGCAGCGCCATCTGGTGATGATCGCCCGCGCCATCGTCATGAAGCCGCGCGTGCTGATGCTGGACGAGCCGACCGCCTCGCTCTCCGGCACGGAGGTCGACGCGCTGTTCAGTGTGCTCGGCCGCCTCAAGGCGCAGGGCGTCGCGATGATCTACATCACCCATCGCCTGCCGGAAGTGCTCGCCATCTGCGACCGCGCCACGGTGCTGCGCGACGGACAGGTGACGGTGCGTATCGCGAGGGAGGATTTCAACGCCGAGACCTTCATCTTCTCGATGTCGGGTCAACGATTGCAACGGCTGTTCCCAGAGCACGCGGCTCCCATCGGCGCAGCGGCCGCGCTGGAGGTTCGCAACCTCACCGTCGCCGGCCATAGCGGCGCCGTGCATGGCGCGAAGGACATCAACCTGTCGGTGGCCGCCGGCGAGATCGTCGGGCTTGCCGGCCTGCTCGGCTCCGGCCGCAGCGAGATCCTGCACGGCATCTACGGCCGCGTCCCGGCCGAGGGCGAAATCCGCGTCGCCGGCGGTCCCGTGGCGATCGGATCGCCGAGCGACGCCCGTGCCGCCGGCATTGCGCTTCTGACCGAGGACCGCAAGCGCGACGGCCTGCTGTTCAATCTGCCGGTCGGCGCCAACATCACCATCGGCAATCTTGCGCCCTTGTCGCGGCGCGGCGTGGTGCGCGGCGGGCTTGAACGCAGCTCCATCCTGGCCGCCATGCGCGCGCTCAATGTCAAGGCATCGTCGCCACTGGCCTCCGTCACCCACCTGTCGGGCGGCAACCAGCAGAAACTTCTGTTCGCCCGCGTGCTGATGCGGGCGCCGAAAGTGCTGCTGCTCGACGAGCCGACCAAGGGTGTCGACGCAGCCACGCGGCACGAGATCTACCGCCTTGTGGTCGAATTGGCCGAGAAGGGCGTAGCCTTGCTCATCGTCGCCTCCGAGCTCGAAGAGCTGATCGGTCTTTGCGACCGTTGCCTCGTCGTTGCCGACGGCCGCATCGTCGACGAATTCGGCCGCGGCGAAGGCGGCGAGGATCGCGTGCTGCGTTCCGTTGCCGCGGCGCAAACCGAACGCCACGCAAAAGCTTCACAGGTTTCAGCATGATGTTTGCCGGCAAACGCGTTCTGATCACCGGCGCAGCCACCGGCATCGGCCGGGCGACGGCCGAATATCTCGTCGCTCAGGGCGCGGCCGTATTCGGCATCGGGCTGGACGCTGAGGAGGGCAAGGCACTCGCTGGCCGTTACGCCGGCGCCAAATTGATCTTTCGCGAGACGGATCTCACCCGCGAAATCGAGGTGCGAGCGGCCGTGGCGGAGGCGACGGAACGATTCGGCGGGCTAGACGCAGTCGTCAACTGCGCCGGCATCTATCCGACCGGCAAGCGGCTCGAAGAGCTTTCCGACGAAGACTGGGACAGGACCATCGCCGTCAACCTGACCGCCATTTTCCGCATCTGCCGCGCGACCTTGCCGCTGCTGCGCGCGGCTGGCGGCGGCTCGATCGTCAACATCGCCTCGGTGCATGCCGATGCTACGGTTCCCGGCGTGCCTGCCTATGCGGCGACGAAAGCCGCGGTCGTCGGATTGTCGCGACAGATGGCGCTCGACTATGCGGTCGACCGCATCCGCGTCAACGCCGTGCTGGTCGGCTCCGTCGCCACGAGGATGACGCTGGACGGGCTGGAAGCGGCCGGCGGCGCGGAAGCGCTGGGCCTCTCATTCGAACCCAACAGGATCGCGCGCATCGCCAATCCTTCCGAGATCGCCAGCGCCATCGGTTTCCTGGTCTCGGACGCCTCGTCCTTCGTCACCGGCAGTGCCATGCAGGTGGATGGCGGGCTCCTGGCCCGATTGCTCTAAGCTGCTTCGGGTGTAACCGAGAACGGCATGAGCGATACGGTCCCCGCCGCGCTTTCGCCGGGCGCAAGCACGATCACGCCTTCGTCCGGATCGTTCCATTGGCCACGGTTGAAGGCGCCCGAGGCATTCGTCTGCGGTTCCAGGCAGAAATAAGGCTTGGTCGGATCGGCATAGAGCATCAGATGCTTGAAGACGGGATCGGCGACGATCCGCAATCCGGCGCCGCGCGACGGAAAGCGGATGATCGCTTCGCCGGTCCAGCCGCCATAGTCATTGTTGCGCCAACCGCCCGGCAGCGACCGGCCCTTCGCGAAATCCAGTTCGGGCGGCAGCGTGATCGGATCGCCCGAAACGCCCTCGGGCTCTTCGAGATGGAAGCGCCGGGCGCTGAATTGCAGCGTCACGTCCGGATCGCGATCGAACCAGGGATGCAGGCCAAAGCCGAACGGCATGGCAACCGGCCCTGTGTTGGTCAGCGTCACGGTCACGTTGAGCCCCTCTTCCGCAACGGCGAAGGCCTGCTCGGCGCGATAGGAATAGGGCTCCGCACCGGCGGCGACCTCGAGCGTCAGCGCGGCCGCGACGGAACTGGCCCTTGTGACGGTCCATGGCTTCTTCCAGCCACTGCCGTGGACGTTGAACCTCTCAGGCGGATTGTTCGGCAGAACCCGCCAGCGCCTCGTCTCGAAGTGGAATTCGTTCCCGGCGACTCGGTTGGCGTAGGGCACCATCGGGAACATGGCGACGCCCAGCACATTGCCCGCATCGCGGTCGTCATCCGAAAGCCGGCGCATGAGGTCGATACCGCGCCAGCGCATCGCGCTGACGCTGCCGCCGATTGCCGGCGCCAGCCCGACTTCCAGCGCCCCTGCCTCGAGCGTCCGCGCCTCAGAAATTGCGCCCATAGCCCGCCGCCCAGCCGCCGTCGACGCCCAGCATCTGTCCGGTGGTGTAGCTGTTCAACGGATCGCAGAAGAACAGCACCGCGGCGACCGCCTCCTCGACGCTGCCAGCGCGGCCGACCGGCGTGTGGCTGAGCATCGCCTTGTCGCCCGAAACGATGGCGCCGTCCCCGACGGCGCCGAGGCCGACCGCATTGACCAGGATTTTCGGCCCGAATTCCATGGCAAGCGAGCGCATCGCCGCAAGGATCGACGCGTTCTCCATGGAAAAGCGCGGATGGCGGCGCATCGGCATGCCGGCGACCGCCGAGATCAGGAAGACGATGCGGCCGCCGCGCTCGGCCATCTCCACGGCGGCCCTGCGCGCGTCGGCATACAGC
>NZ_RZTO01000449.1:0-5112 GCF_003997225.1 Mesorhizobium sp. M2C.T.Ca.TU.002.02.1.1 | reverse complement strand
GCTACCGACTGGAGATCAGCCATGAGGACATCGAAAAGCGCACCAACCAGATCGTCGATGCCGGCGTGCTGCCGCTCTCAGTCGGCGGCGACCATTCGATCAGCCATCCGATCCTGAAGGCGGTCGGCAAAAAGGCGCCGGTCGGCATGATCCATATCGACGCCCATTGCGACACCAGCGGGCTGTTCGACATGACCAAGTTCCACCATGGCGGGCCGTTCCGCAACGCTGTGCTGGACGGCGTGCTCGATCCCTCGCGCACGATCCAGATCGGCATCCGCGGCTCGGCCGAATATCTGTGGGAGTTCACCTACGAGTCCGGCATGACCGTCGTGCATGCCGAGGAAGTGACCGGCCTCGGCATTCCAGCCATTGTCGAAAAGGCGCGCAAGATTGTTGGCGACGGCCCGACCTACATCTCCTTCGACGTCGACAGCATCGACCCGGCCTTCGCGCCGGGCACCGGCACGCCGGAAGTCGGCGGGCTGACGACGCGCGAGGTGCTCGAATTGCTGCGCGGCCTGAAGGGCTTCAACATCGTCGGCGGCGACGTCGTCGAGGTGGCCCCGCAATATGACTCGACCACCAACACCGCCCATGTCGGCGCCCAGGTCCTGTTCGAGATCCTGAGCCTCATGGTGTTCAGCCCGGCGATCAAGAAAGGCTGAAGTCTATCTATCAGGCAATTCCGGACGGAAAACCGCGTTCCGCATTTCTGGAATTGCTCAAGCCAATACGGCCGTCGCGCTGGAGCCGGCGGCCGGTTTCAACAACAAGCTTCCAGCAGGGGAATAACCATGACTCTTCGCAACGCACTGAAATCCGCCATCGCGGCAGCCATGATGCTCGGCGCCGCAGGCTTGGCCACCCAGGCCAAGGCCGACGCCGTCGACGACATCACCAAGGCCGGCGCCATCAATGTCGGCATCTTTTCCGACTTCCCGCCCTTCTCCTCGGCCAGCGCCGATATGAGCATCAAGGGCTACGATATCGACGTGGCGCAGGCGATCGCCGATGCCTTGAAGGTGAAGCTCAACCTGGTCAGCGTCACCGGCCAGAACCGCATCCCTTATCTCACCGACAAGCGCGTCGATATATTGATGAGCGTCGGCTACTCCAAGGAGCGCGAGCAGGTGATCGATTTCGCGGCCGCCTACGCGCCTTATTACATCGCCGTCATCGGCCCGGCCGAGCTCGTCGTCAAAGGCAAGGAAGACCTCGCCGACAAGTCGATCGCCGTCAATCGCGGCACGCTGGAGGACACCTCGCTGACCCAGGCAGCGCCGGCTTCCGCCGATATCCGCCGCTTCGACAACTACAATTCCGTCATCCAGGCCTTCATCTCCGGCCAGACGCAGTTGATGGTCGTGGGCAACGATGTCGGCGCGCAGGTGCTGGCCAAGCAGGATGCGCTGAAGCCCGAACAGAAATTCCAGCTGCTCACCTCGCCTTCGCATATCGGCCTCAACAAGAACGAGGAGCGATTGAAGAAGGCGGTGAACGACGCCGTCGCCAAGATGCTTGCCGACGGCAAGCTGGACGAGAGCTCGAAGGCCTGGCTGAAGACGCCGCTCAATCCCGACAACCTCAAGGATTGATGCCGATCGGTTCGGCGCCGTAACGGGCGCCGAACCTTCTCTTTGTTTTCACGCAATTCCGGACGGAAAACCGCTTCACACTTTTCCTGGAATTGCTCCAGGCCAGGCGCCTCCAACAAGGTCAATCGCCATGGGCTACAGCCTCGACTTCGGCTGGCTTGCGGGTGCGGCGGGCGTGATCGCGCGCGGCGCGGCGATGACGCTGCTTCTGATCGCCGTCACGACGCTCGCCGGCACCTTCCTCAGCATCCTGGGCGCCGCCGGCAAAAGAAACGGCCCCAAGCCGCTTCAGCTTGCGATCGGCGTTTATGTCGAGGTCATGCGCAACACGCCGTTCCTGGTGCAGCTGTTCTTCATCTTCTTCGGGTTGCCCACGCTCGGGATCAGGCTGGACCCGATCCTGGCCGCGATGCTGGCGATGACGCTCAACATGGCGGCCTATACGATCGAGATCGTCGGCGCCGGTCTCGACGCCGTGCCGCGCGGCCAGACGGAAGCCGCCCTGGCGCTCGGCCTCAGGCCCCGGCAGGTGTTCGTCAAGATCGTGCTGCCGCAAGCGCTGAAGGTGATCTATCCGGCGCTGACCAGCCAGATCGTCATCATGATGCTGGAATCGGCCGTGGTGTCGCAGATCGCGGTACGCGAGCTGACCTACGAGGCCGACATGCTGCAGGCCCGCACTTTCCGCGCCTTCGAGACCTATTTCGTGGTGACCATGGTCTATCTCGGCCTGTCGATGGGGCTGCGCCGGCTGCTGGTCGCCGGCGGACGCCAGGCGCTCGGAGCAGGCGTGTCATGATCGAATTCACCTTCTGGGACATCGTCCGCAACCTCTTGCTCGCCGCGCGCTGGACGGTGCTGTTGTCGCTCGCCGCCTTCATCGGCGGCGCGCTGGTCGGGCTGGTCGTGCTGTTCTTCCGCATCGCCCGGAACAAATGGGTGAAGCGCATCGCCTCGGGCTATATCGCGCTGTTCCAGGGCACGCCGCTTTTGATGCAGCTCTTCCTGATGTTCTTCGGGCTGCCGATGCTCGGCCTGCGCATCGAGCCGTGGACGGCGGCGGCGCTCGGGCTCACCTTCTTCGCCAGCGCCTATCTGGCCGAGATCTGGCGCAGCGGCGTGGACGCACTGCCACGCGGCCAATGGGACGCCGGCGCCAGCCTCGGGCTGCACTATCTGCAGGAACTCAGGCTGATCATCCTGCCGCAGGCCTTCGCCATCACCCGCGCGCCGACCGTCGGCTTCCTGGTGCAGCTCATCAAATCGACAGCGCTGACCTCGATCATCGGCTTCGAGGAGCTGGTCAGGACCTCCAACGCCATCAACAACGCGACCTTCGAACCGTTCAAGGTCTACGGGCTGGTGGCGCTGATCTTCTTCGTCATGTGTTTTCCGCTGACGCAATACGCACGGCGGCTCGAAAAGCAGGCGCCGGGGCGCTGAGCCGGCTCAAGACTGCCGGTCGTGCCGGCAGCCTTTCTCGTCAATGCCCGAAGGACAGCGCCGGTGCGATGCGGTCGCGTCTGAGCCAGCGCGCGAGCAGCAGTGCCGCCACCACGGCCAGTCCCGACGCCAGGCCGATCCAGATGCCGACGCCGTTGAGGCCGAAATGGAAGGCGAGCAGCACGCCGAGCGGCAGGCCGACGCCCCAATAGCCGATCGCCGCATAGATCATCGGCACCTTGGTGTCGTGCAACCCGCGCAGCATGCCGGCGGCCACCGCCTGGGCGCCGTCGAAAATCTGGAACAGCGCCGCGAACATAAGGAACGACACGGCAAGCGTGATCACCCTGGCATTGGCCGGATCGGCAAGATCGATGAAGGCGCTGATCAGCGCATGCGGCCACAGGACCATCACCAGGCCCATCAGCGCCATGAACGAGACGCCGATGACGAAGGCCGTCCAACCGGCGCGCGAAACGCCTTCCGGATTGCCGGCGCCATGCGCCAGGCCGACGCGGACAGTGACCGCCTGGTTGAGACCGAGCGGCACCATGAAGGAGATCGAGGCGATCTGGATGGCGATGGCATGGGCGGCGAGCGAATCCGCGTCGATCAGGCCCATGAGCAGGGCCGCCGCGTTGAAGATCGTCACCTCGAAGGCGAGGATGCCGGCGATTGGCAGGCCGAGCTTGAGCAGGCCGCGGAAACGCGGCCAGTCGGAGCGCCAGAAACGGCCGAACAGATGGTAGCGGCGGAACTTCTTCTCGAGCATCACCACCGCCGCCAGGCCGACGAACATCAGCGTGCTGGACAAAGTGGTGGCGAGGCCGGAGCCGGCAATGCCCATCGGCTTGACGCCGAGATTGCCGAACATGAACACCCAGTTGAAGAAGGCGTTGCAGGCGACCGCGACGAAAACGATGATCAGCGCCCAGCCCGGCCGCTCCAGCGCCGAGATGAAGGAACGCAACACGATATAGCCATAGAAGGGCAGCACCGCCCATTGCAGCCAACGCAGATAGATGCCGGCCTGATGCGCAAGCTCCGGCTTCTGGCCCATGGCCAGAAGAACCTCTTCGCCATGCGAGAGGAAGATCCAGATCGGGATCGAGATCAGGATCGCCAGCCACAGGCCCTGGCGCACGGTGCGGCGCAGGTCGCGCACGGAGTGTCGATGACGGCCGAGCTCGGTCGCCATCATCGGCGAGGTCGCCAGCATCAGGCCGAGGCCGAAGATCAGCGGCATGAAATAGAGGTTGGAGCCCAGCGCGCCCGCGGCGAGCGTATCGGGCCCGAGCCGGCCCATCATCATGACGTCGGTCGCGGTCATCGCCGTCTGGCCGAGATTGGTCAGCACCATCGGCCAGGCGAGCGCGATCGTCGCCCTGATTTCCTGACGCCAAAGGTTTTCCGGCGCGCGAGCGCCGGCTTCGATCGCAGACATTGTTCCGCTCTTTCAGAACACGGCGCGTCGGCCAAAGGGCCGGAAGCCGCACAACAATGGCGCGAAATGGCGCCATTTGCGTCGCCTTGTGAACGAAATGCGACATGTTGGCAAGGGAGGAGACCCGGCTAGCGGTTGATCCAGGCGGAGCCGGGATTCAGCGACGCCTCTTTCATTTGCCGGCCTTGGACTGTTACGGATGGCCTGGGCATGCGCAGGCGCGTCATGCCGGGAGGAATGATGCCGTTCAGGCGCAGAAAAAACACGGCCGCGATCCCGCGCACAGCACCTGCCTTCGAGCACATCGTGACGGAGGCGAGCGAGAGTTTCCTGTGGCGGCTGGACGATTATCCGTGGGAACGCAATGTCTGGAATTTCCATCCGGAATACGAAATCCACCTGCTCAGGAAATCGTCCGGCGTGGTGCTGGTCGGCGACCATATCGGCGAGTTCGGGCCGGGCTACCTGACCATCGTCGGCGGCGGGCTGCCGCATGACTGGGTGACGGCGGTGCAGCCCGGCGAGCTGATCGAAGGCCGCGATATCGTGCTGCAGTTCGATCCCGAGCGGCTGCGCGGTTCATCCGGGCTGCTGCCGGAACTGCGTGAGCTGGAGCCGTTCCTGGAG
>NZ_RZTO01000448.1:0-5113 GCF_003997225.1 Mesorhizobium sp. M2C.T.Ca.TU.002.02.1.1 | reverse complement strand
GCGCTGCTTGGCTTCCCCGTCATCATCGAACGCGACTCCGTGCTGGTGCTTGCGGGCGAGGCAATCGCGGGTGCTGCGAAAGGCGCCGACAGCGTGCTCGGCCTGTTTTTCGGCACAGGCGTCGGCGGCGCCTTCCTGCAGGGCGGCGAAGCCTTTCGCGGCGGCGGCTGGGCGCTGGAAATCGGCCACATGCCGTTCGGCAATGAGGGCAGGACGCTGGAAGGACTGCGTACCGACTGCCTGGAAACCTATGTCTCCGGCCGCGCTCTGGAAGTGATCGCCGCCCGGCACGGCGTTCCGGTCACCGAGGTCTTTGTCCAGTCCCGGCGCATCCCTGAGCTCAGCGCGGATGTCGACCGGTTCGTGCGTGATCAAGCGCTCGCCGTCGGCACGGCGGTGGCGCTGTTTTCCCCGGCCACCATCGTGCTCGGGGGAGGGGTCTGCGCGATCGAAGCATTCCCGCGCCGGCAGTTGGAGGAACTGGTGGCGCTGCGCGCGCCCTTCGCCGAGACGGGCCGCCCGATGGATCTGCGCTGGGCCGGGCTCGGCTGGCGCGCCGTCCTCTATGGCGGCCTCAAGGCCGCCGACGACTATGCCGCGGCGCGATCGATGCCGGCATCCGAAGCCAAGCAAGAACGGGAGTCCCTGCCATGAGCCTGTTGGAGCTGAAGAACATCTCGCGCCAGTTCGGCGCCATCCACGCCGTCGAGGACGTGTCGTTCAAGATCGAGCCGGGCGAGATCGTCGGCCTGATGGGCGACAACGGCGCCGGCAAGTCGACTTTGGTCAAGATGATTGCCGGCAACTTCCCGGCCTCGTCCGGCAGGATGGTGTTCGACGGCAAGGAAGTGCAGTTCAGCCAGCCGTCCGACGCGCGCCGCGCGGGCATCGAGATCGTCTACCAGGACCTGGCGCTCTGCGACAATCTGAGCGCCGCCGCCAATGTCTTCCTAGGCCGCGAGATCATGCGCTCGGTCGGCCCGTTCAAATTCCTCGACCACCGCAAGATGCGCGAGCGCGCCGCAGAGCTGTTCCGCGAGCTGCAGTCGGAGACGCGGCCGCGCGACGTGGTCAAGCGCATGTCGGGCGGCCAGCGCCAGGCCGTCGCCATCGCCCGCACCCGCCTGGCCGACGCCAAGCTGGTGCTGATGGACGAGCCGACCGCCGCGATCTCGGTGCGCCAGGTCGCCGAGGTGCTGGCGCTGATCAAGCGCCTCAAGGAGCGCGGTGTCGCCGTCATCCTGATCTCGCACCGCATGCCCGACGTGTTCGGCGTGTGCGAGCGCATCATGGTGCTGCGGCGCGGCCACCTGGTCGCCAACAAGCTCGCTTCGACCAGCTCGCCCGAGGAAATCACCGCCTTGATCGTCGGCGCCAAGGCCGCGGCCTGAGGCAAAGGGGAGGATGAGATGAACAAGTCTCCGGACGCAAGCAACCTGGATTCGGTCTTCAGCCTGTCGGAACGCAGCAAGCTCGGCGAGATGCTGCGCAGCCAGGAATTCTGGATCGTCGTCGCGGTGCTGATCATCGGCGCCGTGGTCGGCATGATCGCGCCGCGCTTCCTCACCAGCGCCAACATGGCCAACATCCTGCAGAATTTCTGCTTCACGGCGCTGATGGCGATCGGCATGACGCCGGTGATCATGACAGGCGGCATCGACATCTCGGTCGGTTCCACGCTTGGCCTGACCGGCGTGCTGCTCGGCCTGTTCTGCGCCAGCGGCTATCCCTTCGCCGTCGTCGTGCTGTTCGTGCTTCTCGTCGGCACGTTCGTCGGCATCGTCAACGGCGCGCTGGTCTCATACCTGAAGCTGCCGCCCTTCATCGTCACGCTCGGCATGATGAGCCTGGTGCGTTCGCAGACGCTGGTCGTCACCAACAACCAGGTGGTCTACGATTTCGGCAAGGCCGGCGACACGCTGCTGGCGCTGGGCAGCGGCTCCTTCCTTGGCGTGCCGAATGTGCTGTGGGCCGTGATCGTCTCGGCCGTCGTCATGCAGTGGCTCTTGTCGATGACCAGATGGGGTCGCTACGTGCGCGCCATCGGCGGCAATGAAAACGCCGCGCGTCTCTCCGGCATCCCGGTCGATCGCGTCAAGGTTTCGACCTATGCGCTGCTCGGCGCCATGACCGGCATGACCGCCATCTTCCTCGTCGGCTGGATGGGCGCCGCCACCAACGCGCTCGGCCAGGGCCAGGAGCTGCAGGTCATCGCCGCGACCGTCATCGGCGGCGCCAACCTGCTCGGCGGCTTCGGCACGTCCTTCGGCGCCGTCATCGGCTCCGTGCTGATCGAAGTGATCCGCAACGCCCTGCTGCTCGCCGGCGTGAATCCGTTCTGGCAGGGCACCTTCGTCGGCCTCTTCATCCTGTTCGCGGTACTGCTTGAACGGTTCCGCTCCACCCGCGCCTAGCACCGTTCCGGACAGACCGAGCCCATGCGCCCGGTCCGCAGATCATGTCCGGGAGGGATCGCGCAATTCGTGCAGACAACACATCAAAAGAGAGGAGAAAACATCATGACAGGCATCATCAACAGACTGACGTTGCGGCTGGCCGCGACCGCGATCGCGGCGGCGCTTGCCGCCGGCACGACAGCCGCGCCGGCTTCGGCCGAGACCTATGCGGTGATCGTCAAGACGGTGAATGACGTCTTCAGCGCCCCGGTCAAGGAGGGCTGCGAGAAGGCCGCCAAGGACCTCGGCGTCGAGTGCTATTATATCGGCCCGTCGGAGGTGAACGAGGCCCAGCAGCTCCAGGTCATCAACGACGTGTTGACCAAGGGCGTCGACGGCATCGCGGTCTCCGCGACCAATCCGAAGTCCGTGGCCCGGCTGCTGGAAAAGGCCAAGGCCGCCGGAATCCCGATCGTCACCTTCGACGGCGACCTGCTGCAGGAAGACGCCGGCCTGCGCTCGACCTTCATCGGCACCGACAACTACAATTTCGGCGTCGAGCTGGCGAAGAAGGTCGCCGAATACAAGCCGAAGGGCGGAACGGTCTGCATCCAGACCGGCACGGCCGGCTCGCTCAATCTCGACCTGCGCGTCCAGGGCATTCGCGATACGCTGGCCAATGTCTCCAAGGACAAACCGGTGAAGCGTCTTGCCGGCGAGAACGGCTGGACCGAGGTCGACGGCTGCCCGATCTACAACAATGACAACATCAGCCTCGCCGCCCAGCAGATGAACGACGTGCTGGTCGCCAATCCCAAGCTCGACGCCTTCGTCGCCGTCGGCGGCTGGGCGCAATACGCGCCATCGGCTTACCGGCAGGCGGTCGGGCGGGTGAAGGACCGCGTCGATTCCAAGGACCTCGTCATTTCCTTCGGCGACGCCTTCGCGCCGCAGCTGCCGCTGCTCAAGGATGGGCTTGCCCACTACCTCGTCGGCCAGAGCCCGTACAATATGGGTTACAAGTCGATCGAGGCCCTGCATGACCTGAAGCAGGGCAAGACGGTGCCGCCCTATATCGACACCGGCTTCGTCAAGTGCACGCCCGACATGGCCGATACCTGCGGCAAGAACTGATCTTCAAACGGCTGGCGGGAATTCCCGCCAGCTCTTTTCCAGGATAGCGCAGTGAAAAAGCTCAAGGTCGCCGTGCTCGGCACCGGAATGATCGTGCGGCGTGCCCATCTTCCCGCCTTGCTCGGCGATGCCAGGGTCGAGGTGGCGGCGATCTACGGCCGCAGCAGGGAGACGGCCGGCGAGCTCGCCGCTGAATTCGGGATTCCTGCGGTTGCCGAGACCATCGAGGACGCGGTGAATGTCGATGGCCTCAACGCGGTGGCGGTCGCCTTGCCGAATTTCCTGCACCGCCAGGCGGCCGAAGCCGCGATCAAGGCGCGGCTTCACATCTTGATGGAAAAGCCGCTCGCGACGTCGCTCGACGACGCCCGGGCCATGGTGCACGGCGCGGCGACCGCCGGCATCGGCTTCGCCGTCAACTTGCCTCAGCGTCACCGGCCGTCCATGCGTTTCATCAGAGATGCCATCGAGGCCGGCCGCATCGGCAATGTCCAGACGGTCGAGGTGCGCATGTTGCGCCGAGCCGGTATTCCCGGCTTTGGAACCTGGTTCACCCGCAAGCAGACGGCGGGCGGCGGCGTGCTGGCGGACCTCGGTCCGCATGTCATCGACCTGGCTTTGTGGCTGTCCGGGAGCGCAAGCGCGGCTGTGACCGAGTCACGGATCTGGCGCAGCTTCGGTCCCCTTGGCAAAGGGCTTGGCGATTGGAGCCCGCATCAGCCGGTCGAGGCGTCCGCAACCCAGTTCGACGTCGAGGACCGGGCCAGTGTCTCCCTGCGTTCGGACAAGGGCGTCGAGATAAGATGCGATGTGGCCTGGGCCTATGCCGGCTCCGACGAGAACCGCGTCCGCGTCATCGGCGACAAGGGCGGGCTGGATTACTGGCCCGAAGCCAACGGCGACCTGGAGCCCTTGCGCTATTTCGACGCCGATTTGAATTCTCGATCCATGGCGGTGGCCGGCGATCATGCCGATCTGACGCCTGCCTGGAAGCTATGCGTGGCGTCCTTCATCGACGACATCGGGTCGGGGCGCCCGCTGCCGCGCGGCGACGATGCGCTCGCCGTGCACGAAATCATCGATCGGGTCTACCAACGATCCCGCGTGGACTAACCCGCCCGTTCAACCCTGGCCGGCAAGCGCCGAGAGGCTGCCTAAGAGCTTCGTTCGGTCCTTGCCGATCATCAGCACGCTGCTGTCGGGCGCAAGCAGCGCCGAGAAGGGCAGCATGGCAGCGCCGATCGGCGAGGCTTCGGGGCCGAACTGCCCCGGCACGATTTCCGGCGCGACAATGCCGATGGCGCTGACCCGGTTGAACTGGTTCTGCACCTTCGCCAGCAATTCGAGGTGGATCGAGCGCGGCAGGATCGAGTCCAGCACGATCGCCTCGATGTCGATGACCGAGGTGATGGCGATGATCGCCTCGACCAGCGCGTTGGCGCAATCCTCGATCCATTCGAACAGCGGCTCGCGCGCGCCGGGCGGCATGGGATACAACTCCCGCACGCGCACGATCTCGATGCCGCGCGATTTCAGGTGATTGACCAACACGTAGATCGAGGCGCGATGCAGCAGGCTCTGGT
>NZ_RZTO01000447.1:0-5122 GCF_003997225.1 Mesorhizobium sp. M2C.T.Ca.TU.002.02.1.1 | reverse complement strand
CATGACCGCTTGAGCGACACCCCTACTGCCAACTGCCTACTTGGCCCCCGTATCGACCACCTCGAAATCATGCGTAAGCGTCGCCGTCTTCGCCATCATGGCGCTGGCCGAGCAGTATTTCTCGATCGACAGGTCGATCGCGCGCTTGACCTTGTCGTGCGAGAGCGCGCGGCCCTTGACGATGAAATGCATGTGGATGCGGGTGAACACTTTGGGGTCGGTCTCGGCCCGGTCGGCGTCGAGCTCGACCACGCAATCCTCGACCGCCTCGCGGCCCTTTTCGAGGATGTGGACGACGTCAAAGGCCGAGCAACCGCCGGTGCCGATCAGCACCAGCTCCATCGGGCTCGGTCCAGGCGTCTTGCCATCCGGCCCATGCGCCGTACCCAGCACGACCTTATGCCCACTGCCGGATTCGCCGACGAAGGTGCGTTCCTCGACCCATTTGACGCGTGCTTTCACGTTGATCTTCCTTGAAAAATTCCCGTCCGCGCTAAGGCGTGTTGAGATTCAGGTCAGGCCGCGCCGGAGTCGAAGACGGGCGCGAAGCGACCAAATTGGTGGTCTTCGAGAACCGGAGCGGAGCGTACTTGAAGTACGTGAGCACCGGAAGCACAGGAAGCCGCCATTTGCAGGCCGGCCTCACCTGAATATCAACACGCCTACTGGCCGAACACGACGATATGCATGATCCGACCGGGCAGCAGTGTGAAAATGCCCGCGCCAATCAGTGCAAAGACATAGAGCGAGATCATCACCTTGCGATGCTTTGCCACCCGATGGTTATGCGCGTGCCAGACCGCCAGCGGCACGGTGACCAGCACCAGGATCGACAACAGATGGATCGGACTGAACGGCCCGATGAGCCGTATTTGCTGGATCCAGAAGCTGGATATGGCGATGATCAGCATCAGCGCCGCCCAGGCATAACCCAGCGCGCGGTGGCGCATAGTCCCCTTCGGCAGCGCCAATTGGGCGCCGCCGATGGCTAAAGCGGCGAAGGCCGCGAAGGCATGCCATGGGATGGGAGGCGGCGCCGACAGAAGCGGTCCGAACGACATCGCGCCTTCCTTCAAATGCCCGTTTCGAGACACTTAGAACGGGATCTCGTCGTCCAGCTCGCGCGACGAGCCGCCGCCACCGCCACCTCTGGAACCGCCGCCACCACGGCTGAAACCTTCGTTCGGGCCGGACTGGCCGAAATCGGAGCCGCGGCTGCTGCCGCCGCCGGAATAATTGCCGACCTGGCCGCCGCCACCCTCGCCGCGCGCGTCGAGCATCTGCAACTCGCCGCGGAATTTTTGCAGCACGATCTCGGTCGTGTAGCGGTCGTTGCCGGTCTGGTCCTGCCATTTGCGGGTCTGCAGCTGGCCCTCGACATAGACCTTCATGCCCTTCTTCAAATACTGCTCGGCCACCTTGGCGAGCTGGTCGTTGAAGATCACGACATTATGCCACTCGGTCTTTTCCTTGCGCTCGCCCGAGTTCTTGTCGCGCCAGCTTTCCGAAGTGGCGATGCGGATGTTGACGACCGGATCGCCGGAATTCAGGCGGCGGATTTCAGGGTCCGCCCCGAGATTGCCGACCAGAATGACCTTGTTGACGCTACCCGCCATCTCACTTCTCCGCGCTCATCCGAAACAAATTTTAAGTCGCTCACCTTACAGCCTTGGGGTCGCCCATGCCCGCAAAGGCTGGCTTTTCCCACAAGGTTTTTGTTCTCTTTTCGTTCTAGTCAGAACCGTCCTTTCTGTCAAGGAATGTCAGCAAAGGCGGCGCCTGAACGTGTATCTCGATATGGCGATCAAATAGAAGCTTGCCAAATCGATAAGTATCGACTTATGCTTTTATCCATGATCGAGGCAGAGATTTTCCGGGCGCTTGCCGACCCGACGCGCCGCGCCGTTTACGAGCGGCTGACCGCCAGCGAGATGAGCGTGAGCGAGCTGCGCGCCGGCATGAGCGTGTCGCAGCCGGCGGTCTCGCAGCATCTCGCCGTGCTGCGCAGCGCTGGCCTCGTGGTCGAGCGGCGCGCCGGCCGCAACGCCTATTACCGCGCCGATCCGCAAGGGCTCGACCCCCTGCTCGGCTGGATCGAGCGCTACCGCGCCTTCTGGCCGGAACGCATCGAGAAGTTGAAGACGGTTCTGAAGGGAATGGATCAATGACGGCACCCGAAAACCCGACGGTCGACGAAGCGCCGCTCAGCTTCGAATGCGACCTTCCCGATCCGCCGGAAAAAGTCTGGCGGGCACTGACCGAGCCGGAACTGCTCGCCGCCTGGCTGATGCCGAACGACATCAAGGCGGAAGCAGGCAGCCGCTTCGCCTTCGCCGGACCGGATGCGCCGATCGAATGCGAGGTGCTCGAGGCCGAGCCCGGCAGGCTGCTGCGCTACTCCTGGCGCGAGCGGCCCGGCGCGAAGGATGCGGACCAGTTCCCCGCCTTCGACAGCATCGTCACTTTCACGCTTGCCGGCACCGCCTCGGGCGGCACGCATCTCCGCATCGTGCATGACGGCTTCGCGCCGGCCGCGCAGCCCCTCGTCGCTGTTTCCGGCGCCGGCTGCGGGCTTTCGCTTTACGCGCGCAAGAACCCGACCTCCGCCAATGCGCCCTCAATGATGCTGCGCGCGGCCTGATCGATAGAAGCAGAGGAAACCCGTCATGAGCATTGCCAACCTTGTGCCGATGGTCATCGAGCAATCGAGCCGCGGCGAGCGCTCCTTCGATATCTTTTCGCGGCTGCTGCGCGAGCGCATCGTCTTCATCAATGGCGAGATCAACGACAATGTCTCGGCGCTGGTCTGCGCCCAGCTTCTGTCGCTGGAATCGGACAATCCCGACAAGGAGATCTCGCTCTACATCAACTCGCCCGGCGGCATGGTGACCAGCGGCTTCGCCATCTACGACACCATGCAATACATCTCCTGCCCGGTGTCGACGGTATGCATGGGCTTTGCCGCCTCGATGGGCTCCTTCCTGCTGATGGCAGGCTCCCCGGGACGCCGCATCGCCCTGCCCAACACCAGGATCGTGCTGCATCAGCCGCTCGGCGGCTTCCAGGGCCAGGCCTCCGACATCCAGCGCCACGCCGAGGACATCGTGCGCACCAAGCAGCACATGACCGAGCTCTACGCCAAACATTGCGGCCGCACCTACGAGGAGGTCGAGCGCACGCTCGACCGCGACTATTTCATGAGCGCCGCGGAAGCGAAGGACTGGGGTCTCGTCGACCACGTCTACGACACGCGCAAGAAAGCGGCCTGACGTCGCGGTAGACGCGCGGCAATTTGATCGCCGCGCGTCTGGCATCGCTCCAGCCGCGTCCCTATAGTCCGCGTATGATCGGATCCGTTCAGCCCAGACATGTGTGCGCTATCCTCGCCGCGCTTGCCGCCGCGCTGATGGCCGGCACCGCGCTTGCCGACGACAGCTCGACGCAGAAATTGCCAGGGGTCAGCGACGACTACCGCATCGCCAAGCCGGCGCCGCAGCCGGAACCGGATGACGCGCAGCCCGCCGGCAACAACGGTTCGTTCAAGATCGGCAACACCGATGTCAGGATCGGCGGCAGCATCACGATCGACATGGCGACGGGCGGCATGAAGCTGCCGAACCGCTGATCGTCCTGCCACGGGAATTTTGTCTGATTGGGTGATACCTGTCAGCGCAATCCACACGACTGTGGCGATTGGCTGAGGCGCTTCTCAGCCCATCATTCTATGGCGAAGCAAGGAGCGAAGCGACGCGGCGCAGACCATAGAAGCCATGCCGTTACGCCAATGCGATGCGACGGTACAGAATTCTGCACCGTTGCGCCCCTCGACTGAGGTAACGGCATGGATCCTTGGGTCTTCGCTTCGCTACGCCCAAGGATGACGAGAATGACAAAATGTAAGCCCCATCCCTGCTGTGCAGACGGATGGGGCTTCATGGATCTGAAATCCAACTTTAGCCGGGAGTGGACTGCCGGCGTTCTGTTTCGGATGCAACGCGGCGTTCAGCCGACGATCCGACTATCGTCTCTGATTGTAGGGAATCGGCAAGTCACGGTTTGTCGGGCTGGCGTTTCAAGTCTGCCCTGGCACTTATGCCCGCCGCGGCTCCATCTCCGTGTGGAGCCTCAAGGGACTGTCCGGTGGCGTCATGCTCCGCTCCTGGGTCCGTTGCGACAATGTCGTTCGAAGCGCAAATCGCTATCGCCTGCGGCGTCTCGCAGGCCGCCTGTTGGGCGGCGAGGCCATCGAAAGACGGCCGGCTTCGTTGACGGTTTTGAGACTGCTCCCCTAGGTCTGCGACGTCAACCGTCGATAGCCGGTTACCGAAAAATGTGATCGGCAGGAGGTTACGTACGGGTAAGCCGGGTGGCCCTGTGGATCAATGGGACGGGATCGGCGGCACTTGTGTCCACGGCGCCTGGCGCGATTGTTTCCACAGCGCTTTGTCAGGAGCGTGTTCGGCCTTTGTTCTTTCCGCTTGCCCCCTCGCGCGAAAGGCGGTTAAACCCAAGATAGGCTTCTTCCGTCGAGATTGTGGCGTCTCTCGACGCGGCGGCAAAACAACCTACATATGGGATGGCCGGGACGAACCCGCCCAATCCAGCAAATTCCAGATCTGAGGCGGCGACCGGCGATGGCCGACCAAAAATACCTTTCCATTCGCGGGGCGCGCGAACACAATCTCAAGAACGTCGATCTCGACCTGCCGCGTGACAGCCTGATCGTCATGACGGGGCTGTCCGGCTCCGGCAAGTCGTCGCTCGCTTTCGACACCATCTATGCCGAGGGCCAGCGCCGTTACGTCGAAAGCCTGTCGGCCTATGCGCGGCAGTTCCTCGAGATGATGCAGAAACCGGACGTCGACCAGATCGACGGCCTGTCGCCCGCCATCTCGATCGAGCAGAAGACCACCTCGCGCAACCCGCGCTCGACGGTCGGCACCGTCACCGAAATTTACGACTACATGCGCCTGCTCTTCGCGCGCGTCGGCATCCCCTATTCGCCGGCCACCGGCCTGCCTATCGAGAGCCAGACGGTGTCGCAGATGGTCGACCGCGTGCTGGCGCTGGAGGAAGGCACGCGCCTCTATCTGCTGGCGCCGATCGTGCGCGGCCGCAAGGG
>NZ_RZTO01000446.1:0-5124 GCF_003997225.1 Mesorhizobium sp. M2C.T.Ca.TU.002.02.1.1 | reverse complement strand
GCCGTACCCCGGTCGCACTATTCCCCGGCAGGCGAAGGGAGGCCAGTCGCCTGCGGGAGGAACGATACCCATGACGGACGCGATCAGGCTCTACTGGGGCCGGTTCGGACATGTTTCCGTGCTGAATGTCGCCAACGACTTCGTCACCCATGCCCATGGCGAGGCGCATCTCATCATCTGGCTGGAAGGTACGGCAGGCGAAATGACGATCGGCCGCGAGACGGTGCGGCTTGGGCCCGGCACCGCGGCCGGCATCAATTCGTTCCAGCCGCACAGCCACGCCCTTTCCCGCGACGGCAAGCCCGGCCTGTTCCTGGCTTTCTACATCGATCCGGACTGGGCGCGCCGGCGCCGCGACCTGCCTTCCTCGGCGCCGCTGTTCACGCAAGCCGCGATCACACTGGAGCCCTGGCTGCATCAGGCGGCGGCGAACCTGCTCGACCATCTCACCGACAATGAGAGCATCGACGACGTCGCCAACTACGAGATCGAGCGCTTCATCGACAGCGTGCTCGATGCCGCGGACGCCTCGGCGCCGCAGGCGGCGCGAGCGCGCATCAACACGATGCTCGACTTCCGCGTCCGCAAGGCGATCCAGCTGATGAAGGCCAATGTCTGCGAGCGCATCTCCTTCGACGACGTGGCTCGTTCGGTCGGGCTCTCCCGACCGCATTTCTTCGCGCTGTTCAAGGAGCAGACCAACCTGACGCCGAACGTCTACTGGAACACGCTGCGCATGGAGGAAGCCGTGCGCCAGCTGCAGTGGTCGCAGGAACCGCTGATCTCCGTCGCCTGCAATCTCGGCTTCACCAGCCAGGGCAATTTCTCGCGCTTCTTCCGCGACCATGTCGGCGTGCCGCCGACGCTCTACCGCGAAGCCGCGAGAGCGACGGCCTGAGGCGCCTGTTTTTCCGACTGTTTGATACGCCTTCAAGACGCATTGATAAGCGCAAGCTGACTGACAGCCCTAGCCTGCTCCCGATCTTTGCAAGGGAACCAGTCTATGGCGAAAGTCACCATTTCCAGCGTCATCGACGCGCCGGTCGAGCAGGTCTGGGCGCGCATCCGCGACTTCAACGGCCTGCCGGGCTGGCACCCACGCATGGTGGAAAGCCGTATCGAGGACGGCAAGGACGCCACCACGATCGGCTGCGTGCGCAATTTCAAACTGGTCAGCGGCGCGACCCTGCGTGAAAAACTGCTCGACTTCTCCGACGAGAATTTCCTGGTCAGCTATTCGATCCTCGAGACGCCGCAGCCGCTCACCAATCACAAGGCGACGCTGCAGTTGCGCCGCGTCACCGACGGCAACCGCACCTATGCCGAATGGACGGCGAGCTTTGACGCGGCACCGGAGGACGCCGACAAGCTGGCCGAGGGCATGGGTGCCAATGTCTTCCAGGGCGGCTTCAACGCCCTGAAGGCCCATTTCGCCGGCAACAATTGAACCGGGGAGCGCGCCATGTCGCTTGCGCTGCAGACTTTTTCGAGCGTGAAAGACGCCAACACTGCGTTGCGGGCCCCTGGCACGCGCTATCTCGGCGGCGGCACGCTTGTCGTCCGCGCGGCCAATGAAGGCGACGTCTCCGTCTCCAGCCTCGTGCGTGTCACCGATCCCGCCCTGTCGCAGATCGCGATCTCGGGCGGCAAGGTCCGGCTCGGCGCTTCGGTCACCATGGCGGCGATCGCCCGCCACCCCGAGCTAACCGTGCTCACACCGGCGGCGCGCGCTGTCGGCGGGCCGGCGATCCGCAACATGGCGACTGTCGGCGGCAATCTGTTCGCCCCTTCCCCTTACGGCGATTTCGCGGTGGCGCTGCTGGCGCTGGACACGACCATCGTCACCGAAGAGGGCGAACTGCCGATCGAGACTTTCCTGGCCGGTCGCGACACCAGCCGCGCCATAGTGACGGCGGTAAGCATTGCGCTGCCCAAAGCCGAGAGCTTCCGCTTCCTGAAAGTGTCGCGCGTCAAGCCGAAGGGCGTGTCGGTGCTGAGCATCGCCGCACTCCTGCGACGCACGGAGGACGGCACAGTGACGGCAGCGCGGATCGCGCTGGGCTGCATGGCCGATCGGCCGATCCGCGCTTTAGCTGCCGAGAAAGCGCTGCTCGGCTGCAAGCTGACACCCCAGGAGGTCGCGCCGGCGCTGGTGGCCGCGAGCGAGGGCATTGCGCCGATCACCGACCCGATCGCCAGCGCCTGGTATCGCGCTGAGGTCTTACCGGTCCATCTCGGCCGGCTGTTGTCGAATTAATCCATGGGGACGCGCGTCTGTCCGACCGATCCGGGCAGGCGCGCAGGGAGGAAAGATGGCAAAGGTACCTGTTCAATTCACGCTCAACGGCTCGGAGAAAGCCGAGTTCGTCGAAAGCGGCACGACGCTGCTCAACGCGCTGCGCGACAAGATTGGCGACACCTCGGCCAAGGGTGGCTGCCATCAGGGCACCTGCGGCGCCTGCTCGGTCATCATCGATGGCGAACTGAGGCTCTCCTGCCTCACGCTCGCCGAGACCTGCGGCGGCGCCGACATCAGGACGACCGCCGGCCTCGCCGAAGGCGGCGTGCTGCATCCGCTGCAGCGCGCCTTCCTCGATGCCTTCGCCGCGCAATGCGGCTTCTGCACGCCCGGCATGATCATGGCGGCAAAAGTGCTGCTCGACCGCACGCCGAATCCGAGCCGCGAGGACGTGATCGAGGCGCTGTCCGGCAACATCTGCCGCTGCACCGGCTACGAGCCGATCATCCAGGCGGTGCTCACCGCCGCGCGCGCCAACTCGCAGAACGCCGCCTGAGGGACCGAGCCATGGAGCTGCGCAAGGATTATTTCGCCGATGTCCGCAAGGATGGCCTTCACGAGATCGGTCAGCCGCGGCCGCGGCTCGATTTGCCTGGACATGTCACCGGCAAGACCGCCTATTTCGCGGACCGCAATTTTCCCGGCATGCTGCATCTGAAGATGGTGCGCAGCCCGCACCATCACGCCCGCATCCGCTCGATCGATACGTCGGAAGCGGAAAAGCATCCGGGCGTGGTGAAAGTGCTGACCGCCAAGGACGTGCCGCACAATGTCTACACCATCCTGATCCTGATCCAGATCGGGCCGGAGGACGAAACCGTGCTCGCCGACGGCAAGGTGCGCTGGAAGGGCGAGGCCGTGGTGGCGGTGCTGGCCGAGACCGAGCGCGCCGCGCAGGAGGCCGCCGCCAAGGTCAAGGTCGACTATGAGGTGCTGCCGGCGGTCTTCGACATGGAGGAGGCGCTGAAGCCTGGCGCGCCCTTGGTCAACGAATATCACGGCCAGAATTACTATCTCTATGACAGCGGCGAATGCCGAAAGGTGCGCTTCGGCGATGTCGAGGCAGGCTTTGCCCAGGCCGACCACCTCCTTGAACAGTCCTACCAGTCCTCGCCGATCGAGCATGCGCCGACCGAGACCACCGGCTGCGTGGTGGCGCCCGAGGGCAATGACCGCTTCACCTGCTATACCAACACGCAAGCGATGTTCTTCACCCTCGACAACACATCGATCATCCTGCAGATGCCGGGCTCGAAGCTGCATTTCGTCGGCGGTACGGTCGGCGGCGGCTTCGGCGGCAAGGTCGACGTCATCGTCGAGCCGATCGCCATCCTCGGCGCCAAGCTGACCGGACGCCCGGTCTGTTTTATCTACAGCCGCGAGGAGGAGATGCAGATCTCCTCGCCGCGCGCGGCCGAGAAGGTCGTGATCAAGGACGGCGTCATGAAGGACGGCCGTATCGTCGCCCGCAAGGTGACCGGCTACACCGATGCCGGCGCCTATTCCCGCCACTCGCCCTATGGCGCGCAAAAAGGCGCCGCGCATTATCCCGGGCCCTACACGATCCCGAATGTCTGGATCGACACCTATTGCGTCTACACCAACCGCACCCCTTCGTCGGCCATGCGCGGCTTCGGCGTCACCATCGGCGACTTCGCGCTGGAGGTGCAGATGGACAAGCTGGCGCGGCTGATCGGCATGGACCCGCTCGAATTCCGCTTCATCAACGCCTATCGCGACGGCGACATGAAGGCGCATCGCCAGCCGACCGAGGGGGCGGCGCTCATCGAATGCATGCAGGAGGCCTCGCGCGCCGCCAACTGGCCGGTGGCGGAAAAATACATGGCGATGTCCTCCTACAGGAAGGGAGCCTGAGATGGCGATCCGGCGTGGACGCGGCGTTGCCGCGATCAACTATCCGACCGGCATGAACCTCGGCGGCGACCCGACCCAGGCGCTGGTGCATTCGACGCCGACCGGCAATTTCATGGTCACGCTTTCCAGCGTCGATCTCGGCCAGGGCATGAAGCAGATCATGGCGCAGATCTGCGCCGAGACGATCGGCGTGCCGACCGACCGCGTCATCATCGACACCGCCGACACCGACACCGGCCCGCACTGCATGGGCACCTTCGCCTCGCGCGGCACGCACCGCGCCGGCAACGCGGTCATCCAGGCGGCCAAGGAAGCGCGCCAGGTGATGCTGGAAGTGGCGGCCGAGGAGCTGGAAGTGAACGCTTCGGACTTAGAGACCGACGGCCAGGGCAACATCCAGGTGAAGGGCGCGCCGCAGAAATCGATCTCCATCTTCGATGTCGCGCTGTCGGCGCATTTCAAGCGCGGCCGCTCGATCTCGGGCCGCGGCATGTTCCTGATCCCGCGCTCCTACCCGGAGAAGGAAACCGGCGCGATGAAGCCCTCAACCTGCTACGCCCATGCCTGCACGGTGGCCGAGGTCGAGGTCGACGACGAGACCGGCGAAGTGACGGTGCTCACCGTCAAGAACGTTTTCGAGATCGGCCGCGCGCTCAACCCGAAGATGGTCGAGCAGCAGCTGGTCGGCGGCTCCTGGATGGGCATCAGCCACGCGCTCTACGAAACGACCGAGCCCTATTATCCAAACCGCGACCACGGCGGCACCGATTTCAACCAGTATCTGATGCCGGGCCCCGGCGATCTGGCCGAGACCGAGATCATCGTGCTGGAGCGTCCTTCGGCCGACGGTCCGTTCGGCGCCAAGGGGCCGGGCGAGATGTGCGCCAACCCGCAGATACCGGCCGTCGCCAATGCCGTCTTCGACGCCGTCGGCGTGCGTATCGACACGC
>NZ_RZTO01000445.1:0-5130 GCF_003997225.1 Mesorhizobium sp. M2C.T.Ca.TU.002.02.1.1 | reverse complement strand
CTCGACGGCTTCGTGAAATGGTGGGAGGACCACACCGCCAAGCACGGCGCCTCGATCGACAACAATCCCTCGCCAGGCAACAAGCGCGGCGGCCTGACCACCATCCTCGAGAAATCGCTGGGCGCCGTCGCCAAGGGCGGCCAGACGCCGCTCAACGGCGTCTTCGGCTATGCCGAGAAGGTAACCGGCAGCGGCCTGGTGTTCATGGACACGCCCGGCTACGACCCGGTCTCGGCCACCGGCCAGGTGGCCGGCGGCGCCAACGTCATCGTCTTCACCACCGGCCGCGGTTCCTGCTTCGGCTGCCGGCCGACGCCGTCGATCAAGGTCGCCACCAACTCGACCATGTACCACCAGATGGAAGAGGACATGGACGTCAATTGCGGCGTCATCGCCTCGGGCGAGAAGACGATTCCCGGCATGGGCCGCGAGATCTTCGAGCTGATCATCGAGACGGCGTCCGGCCGCAAGACCAAGAGCGAGACGTTCGGCTACGGCGACAACGAATTCGTGCCCTGGCATCTCGGCGCGACGCTTTAACCTCGCGCCATTATCCCGGCAGCAACGCTACGGGCAGCAAGGAAGCCTGCCTTCACGATTGCGCGACCTTACGATGGAATGAATATTCCATATTGACAGTAGTATGAAATTATCGTTCCATATCGACAAGGAGGAACGGAAGCGCCATGTGCCGCCAGGGAGGAGCTGGCGGAGCCGGACAAAGCTGATCCGGCATCACACAAACGGCACCAGACACCGCTTGCATCGGCCATGCCGATGCATTATCAAAAAACGGTATCTGTTTTTTATTGATAAAGTTCTGTTTGGGCCGCGCCTATCCAGATGGAGCTTCCGAAACCTTCACCAGGCGACTTTAGGGAGGAACCTAATGAAATTCGTGACCAGCCTTCTCAACCGCCGTGCTTTCGTGGCCTTGGCCGCCGCGTCGATGCTCGCCGGCGCGATGCATTCCGCGCCCGCCTCGGCGGCCGACGTGACCATTCCGATCATCGTCAAGGACACCACCTCCTTCTACTGGCAGATCGTTCTGGCCGGCGCCCGCAAGGCGGGCAAGGACCTCGGCATCAACGTGCCGGAGCTCGGCGCCCAGGCCGAAACCGACGTCAACGGCCAGATCTCGATCCTCGAAAACGCCGTCGCCAGCAACCCGGCGGCGATCGTCATCTCGCCGACCGAGTTCAAGGCGCTCGGCAAGCCGATCGACGAGGCGGCCTCGAAGGTCAAGGTCATCGGCATCGACTCCGGCGCCGACTCCAAGGCCTTCACCTCCTTCCTCACCACCGACAACGTCCAGGGCGGCCGCGTCGCGGCTGACGGTCTCGCCGCCGCGATCGGCGCCGCCAATGGCGGCAAGGTCGAAGGCAAGGTCGCGCTGATCACGGCTCTGCCCGGCGCCGGTTCGCTGGAGCAGCGCAAGCAGGGCTTCATCGAACAGATCAAGGCCAAGTATCCGGGTCTCGAGCTGGTCGCCGACAAATATGCCGACGGCCAGGCCACCACCGGCCTCAACATCGCGACCGACCTGATCACCGCCAACCCGGACCTCAAGGGCATCTTCGCCTCCAACCTGATCATGGCGCAGGGCGTCGGCCAGGCGATCGCCGAGAACAATCTCGGTGGCAAGGTGGCGCTGATCGGCTTCGACAGCGACGAAAAGCTGATCAAGTTCCTCAACGACGGCGTCATCTCCGGCCTCGTCGTCCAGGACCCGTACCGGATGGGCTACGACGGCATCAAGACCGCCTTGGCCGCCTCGAAGGGCGAGAAGGTCGAAGCCAATGTCGACACCGGCGCCAACCTCGTCACCAAGGCGAACATGAAAGAACCCAAGATCGACGCGCTGCTCAACCCGAAGCTCAACTGAGCAGCGTCGCGACAGTCGTTTCCGGGGCGTCCTCGCCCCGGAAACATCCATCAGGCGATTTCGAAATTCGCCGGCCTGATTTAGAGCATGATCCCGAAAAGTGGGAACCGGTTTTCGGACAAGATCATGCTCCAACAAGGAATTGGATCAGGATGACGATTCAACGAAACGTCATCCTGATCTAGGCTCCTGCTTCAAGATGCGCGTCAGACGCATCGCTGCGTACCCAACGGTTGAGACCAATCTGGGAGGATTGTCATGACGTCGACGGCGCAGGAACTGCACCCGGCCCCCACATTGGCCCCGGGCAGGACGATCCTCGAGCTCAACGGCCTCGAAAAGCGCTATCCCGGCACGCATGCGCTGAAGCCGGTGCATCTCGCCTTCAAGGCTGGCGAGATCCACGCCATCGTCGGCGAGAACGGTGCCGGCAAGTCGACGCTGATAAAACTTCTGACCGGCGTCATGCCGCGCACCTCGGGCGAGGTGATCTGGGAGGGCAAGCCGGCGGCCTTGGCCACGCCGCACGAAGCGATGGCGCTCGGCATCAACGCCGTCCACCAGGAGGTGGTGCTGTGCCGCCACCTCACCGTCGCCGCCAACATGTTCCTCGGCGAGGAGGAGTCCCGCTTCGGCCTCCTGCAGCAGCGCGCCATGGTCAAGGACGCGCAGAAGATCATCGACGGGCTGGGCTTCGACCTGCCGGCGCATGTCGTGCTCGGCGACCTTACCATCGGCCAGCAGCAGCTGATCGCCGCAGCCAGAGCCACCGTGCGCGGCACGAAGTTCCTGATCTTCGACGAACCGACCGCCTACCTCACCCGCAAGGAGGCCGACCAGCTCTTCAAGCTGATCCGCAGGCTGAAGGGCGAAGGCGTCACCATCATCTACATCAGCCATCGCATGGAGGAGGTGTTCGAGCTTGCCGACCGCGTCTCCGTGCTGCGCGACGGCACTTTGGTCGGCACCCGCGACATAGCCGAGACCGACGAGGCCGAACTGGTCAAGCTGATGATCAACCGCTCGATCGAGCAGATCTACCACAAGGAGCATTTCACCCCCGGCGCGACGATCGTCGAGACGAAGAACCTCTCCGGCAAAGGCTTCGAGAATGTCTCCGTGACCGTCCGCGCCGGCGAGATCGTCGGTCTCTACGGCCTGATCGGCGCCGGCCGCAGCGAGTTCGTCACCACGCTCTACGGCCGCCACAGGAAATCGGCCGGCCAGATCCTGTGGGAGGGCAAGGAGGTCCAGGTCAATTCCGAGCATGACGCCATAAGGCTCGGCATGGCGCTGGCCCCGGAAAGCCGCCGCGACCAGGGCCTCTGCCTCAACCTGTCGGTTGGCATGAACCTCAATCTGCCGATCTACAAGCGCATCTCGAGCAACCTGTTGATCTCCGGCGCCAAGGAAAAGGCCGAGGCCGACCGCCAGATCGCCGACCTGCGCATCAAAACGCCGACGCGCAGCGCGCTCGCCTCCAGCCTCTCGGGCGGCAACCAGCAGAAGATCGTCATCGGCAAATGGCTGGCGCATGGCGCCAAGCTGTTCATCTTCGACGAGCCGACGGTAGGCGTCGATGTCGGCACCAAGGCGGAGATCTACCGGCTGTTCTCGACGCTGCTGTCCAAGGGCGCCGGCATCATCCTGATCTCATCCTATCTGCCGGAAGTCTACGAGCTTGCCGACACGCTGCATGTGTTCCGGCGCGGCAAGCTGGTCGCCACGCATGGTTTCCGCACCGCGAGCCACGAGGACATTCTGGGACAGGCACTGGCCGAGAAACAAGAAAAGTCGGGAGGACAAAAATGAGCACCGAGGCGATCCCCGCCGAAAAATTCAAGCGCAATTTCAACGCGCTCTTCGGCCTGACCCTGCTTGGCCTTCTTCTGCTGATGTGGATCGTGCTGGCTGTCGCCACGCCGTCCTTCGCCACGGCGCTCAACATCACCAATCTTCTGCGCCAGGGCTCGTTGATCGCCATCTTGGCCGTCGGCCAGACCTTCGTCATCATCACCGGCGGCATCGACCTGTCGGTCGGCGCGGTGGTCGGCTTCACCACGGTGGTCGTCGCGCTTTTGATCAATGCCGGCTGGCCGATCTGGGCGGCGGTGCTGGCGACCTTGCTGGTCGGCGTCGCCATCGGCCTGTTCCATGGTTTCGGCATCGTCAAGATGGGCCTGCCGCCCTTCATCATCACTCTGGCCACCATGACCTCGCTGCGCGGCATCGGCCTTCTGATGACCAACGGCAATTCGATCTCGATCAACAGCGACCCGTTCCAGGCATTCTCCCGTGGTTCGTTGTTCGGCATCCCCTATCTGTTCTGGATGGTGATCCTGGTCGCCATCCCGTCCTACATCTTCCTGCACCACACGCGCTGGGGCCGCTACCTGTTCTCGGTCGGCTCCAACGCCGAGGCCGCCCGCTTGTCGGGCGTCAACGTGCCCCGCACCATCTTCATGGCCTATATCCTGTCCGGCCTGCTGGCCGCCTTCGTCGGCGTGCTCTTGGCCTCGCGCATCGGCATCGGCAACCCGACACAGGGCGACACCTATGAGCTGCAGGCCATCGCCTCGTCGGTCATCGGCGGCACCTCGCTGTTCGGCGCCATCGGCTCCGTGCATGGACCGCTGATCGGCTCCTTCATCCTGTCGACGATCAACAACGGCGCCAACCTGCTCAACGTCAACACCTTCTGGCAGCGCGTCATCACCGGCCTGCTGATCATTGTCATCGTCTACTTCGACGGCCTGCGCCGCCGGGGCAAATGACTCCTCCCTGAAACATCCGCGCCGGCCCCGCATGCCGAGGCCGGCGCTCCTTTTTGAACACTGGATCTGCCATGAAAGCCGTCGTCTGCCGCTCGCCTGGCGAGCTTGTCCTCGAAGACCGCGCCGACCCCGGCGCGCCGCCGCCCGGCTGGGCGCGTGTCGCTGTCAGCCATGTCGGCATCTGCGGCACCGACTATCACATCTTCGAAGGCAAGCACCCGTTCTTGGCCTATCCGCGCATCATGGGCCACGAGGTCTCGGGCACGGTCGTCGAAAGGGGTGAAGGCGTCGATCTCGCCGTCGGCGAGCCGGTCATCATCAACCCCTACCTTTCATGCGGCAAATGCATCGCCTGCCGGCACGGCAAGCCGAATTGCTGCGTCAAGATCGAGGTGCTCGGCGTCCACCGCGACGGCGCCATGTGCGACGAGATCCTGGCGCCGGCCCAGAACCTTTATCCCGCGAACGGCC
>NZ_RZTO01000444.1:0-5151 GCF_003997225.1 Mesorhizobium sp. M2C.T.Ca.TU.002.02.1.1 | reverse complement strand
GTTTGGAACGGCTCCCGGGCGCTCCTGCCCAAGAACAAGGTCAAGCTGCTGCTCAACCTCATTCTCGTCGCCAACGCGGCCATACCGCGCGGCGGCAAGCTGGTGGTCACGCTGGAGAACCTTGAGACCGAGCCGCGTTTTTCGCTGTCGGCCAGCGGCCCGATGCTGCGCGTGCCGCCGAAATTCCTCGAGCTGCATTCCGGCCACAAGCCGGAAGAGCCGATCGACGCTCATTCGGTCCAGCCTTACTACACGCTGCTTCTGGCGCGTGAGGCCAATATGACGATCTCGATCCATGCGACCGCCGACGAGATCGTGCTGACGGCTGCATAAGAAGAGCCGAAGCATCTTTTATCGCTAATATTTGCTCCGGCAGTGCGGGTCGAGCAGTACCAGCCGCAATTCATGTAACGTCGCCGCGGAGGTAAAACCGCGCGATACGCCTGTTTGGAAAAACTTTACCTAACGGCTTTTCGGCTTCTTTACCAGATTGGCCTATGGTGCTTTCCGGTTACCCGGAGGTTGCCGGTTCGGCAGATGGCAAAGAGGACCCGGACATGAAGCGTTGCCTGTTCGTCGATGATTCGAGCGTCATCAGGAAGGTTGCAAAACGCATTCTTGGCTCGGACATGATCGTCGTCGAGGCGTCGACCGGGGTCGAGGCCGCCGAGATTTGCGCCGACAGCATGCCCGATGTCATCGTCATCGACGGCGGACTGACCGACATCCAGGCGGTCGACCTCATACGCCGCATCCGCGCCATCGAAAGTCCCGTCAAGCCGCAGATCCTGGTGTCGCTGGTCGAGGTCGACGTCGCAGCGATCATGCGTGCCAAGCGCGCCGGCGCCCAAGGCTATCTGCTGAAGCCCTTCAACCGCGCGCAACTGCTCGAAAGCTTCCGTTTCCTCAAGATCGCCGCCTGATTCGCGGCACCGATCCAACAAAAAACCCGGCCGGAGCCGGGTTTTCGTTGAACTCGTTGGATCGCCTACGCGCTGACGCGGATATCTTCCGGCTCGCGCAGCACATAGCCGCGGCCCCATACCGTCTCGATATAGTTCTGGCCGCCGGACGCCGCGTCGAGCTTCTTGCGCAGCTTGCAGATGAAGACGTCGATGATCTTCAGTTCCGGCTCGTCCATGCCGCCATAGAGATGGTTGAGGAACATTTCCTTGGTGAGCGTGGTGCCCTTGCGCAGCGAGAGCAGCTCCAGCATCTGGTATTCCTTGCCGGTCAGGTGCACGCGCTGGCCACCGACCTCGACCGTCTTGGCGTCGAGATTGACCACCAGGTCGCCGGTGGTGATAACCGACTGGGCATGGCCCTTGGAGCGGCGCACGATCGCGTGGATGCGCGCCACCAGCTCGTCCTTGTGGAAGGGCTTGGTCATATAATCGTCGGCGCCGAAGCCGAGGCCGCGCACCTTGTCCTCGATGCCGGCCATGCCGGAGAGGATCAGGATCGGCGTCTTGACCTTGGAGAGGCGCAGCGTGCGCAGGACTTCATAGCCCGACATGTCGGGGAGATTGAGGTCCAGCAGGATGATGTCGTAATCGTAGAGCTTGCCGAGATCGACACCTTCTTCGCCGAGATCGGTCGTATAGACGTTGAAGCTCTCCGATTTCAGCATCAGTTCGATGCTCTGTGCGGTTGCACTGTCATCTTCAATCAGCAGAACACGCATTTCATTCCCCTTTTCTGCTGCCGGACCATCTCACGACCCGTCCGGGACCCGGAGCAGTGATTGCCTGAACAGAAGGTGCCACCGACTGGTTAACAAATCCTAATTTCGTGTCATCCACGATACCAGATTTTTTAACCCCTTTCTACACCCACTTGAATCTAATAACGAATCACAGACCAAAATCGCTAATGCACCACATTAATAAGCCAGCCTAAGTGACTCCAGAGACTCGCAGGCCCGGGCTTCCGCCGAGAGCCGGAATTTTTACCCGGCCTTAAGTCCTCGCCCGTATGATTAACAATGCCCGTAAACGAATGGTTACCGCCGGCAAAAATCTTTAGGGCTTTGTTTCCCATAGCCCAGGGAAAGCCGGGGGAAACGGGCGGCGCTTGGATCGTTCCGGGCGGACTGGGCGGTATTGCAAGTGTGCGTTTGCGGAGTATCGAGTCATGAAGTCACGTGAAAACCTCGTTCGGCTGAAGCAGTTTCAGGTGAATGAGAAACGGCGGCAGCTGTTGCAGCTGGACATGATGATCGCCGAGTTCGAGCGCATGGCCGTGGAGCTGGAAGCGCAGATCATCGCCGAAGAGAAAAAAGCCGGCATCACCGACATCAACCATTTCGCCTATCCGACCTTCGCCAAGGCGGCGCGCCTGCGCCGCGACAACCTCAGGAACTCACAAAGCGACCTCGCCCAGCAGCGAAGCACCGCCGAATCATTACTCGGCGAAGCTGAAGCGGAGCTGTCCAAGGCGGAGATGCTGGAATCGCGCGACACCAAGATTCGCGAGGCCGAAACAGGCGGCCGCAGCGCCATGATCGGCTGATCGCCGGGCATATTCGCAGTCATGCCGGAGACCTACCGGCATCTTCAGAACCGGCGATCGGCAGCAATCGGCCTCGCTGTCTTCAGGGCACCGCGCCCATCTCGCCGTGATCTGCCAATGCCCGGGCCCGGGCATCCTTGATTTCGGGCGCATGCTCTTCCGCCCAGGAGCGTATCTGGCTGAGCAGGCCAGCAAGGTTCTGGCCAAGCTCCGTCAGTTCATACTCCACGCGCGGCGGAATGACCGCAAACACCTCGCGTCGCACAAGACCGTCGCGCTCCAGAACACGCAGCGTCTGGGTCAGCATTTTGGGCGTGATGCCCTCCAGCTTGCGTGCCAGCTCGCCATTGCGCAGCCGGCCGCGCCGCAGCGCGCAGACGGTGAGATAGACCCATTTGCTGGCCAGCATCTCGAGCACGGTATGCGACGGGCAGCTGCGCCGGAACGCGTCGTAGCCGAATGGGGATTTGTCTTCACTATCCATAGGGTGTCTATATATAGAAAAGGTACATACTCGACAATCGAATATTACTATCCAAATGATAGCGGCCTATCCACTCGAACAGGAGGCGTTCATGCGTGCCGTTATCCAGAATTCCGTCGGCGGACCCGAGGTCCTTTTCGTAGCCGAGCAGCCCGACCCCTCGCCCGGCCCCGGGGAAGTGCTCGTCCGCGTCAAGGCGGCGGGCATCAACCCGGTCGACGGCGCCGTGCGCGGCGGCTTCTACCCGCTGCTCGGCGAGCCGCCTTTCATCCTTGGCTGGGATATTTCGGGGACTGTGGCGGCGCTCGGTTCCGGCGTGACCGCCTTCAAGGTCGGCGACGAGGTGTTCGGCATGCCGCGCTTCCCCAAGCAGGCCGGCGCCTATGCCGAGCTTGCCACGGCGCCGGCGGGCGAGATCGCCGCGAAACCAACCGCCATTGACCATGTTCATGCGGCTGCCTTGCCGCTGGCCGGCCTGACGGCCTGGCAAGCCCTTGTCCGCCATGGCGGCCTGCTGGCGAGGCAACGCGTGCTGGTTCATGCCGGAGCAGGCGGCGTCGGCCATCTGGCGGTGCAGATCGCCAAGGCGCGCGGCGCCTGGGTGGCCTCGACCGCCAGCCCGGACAAAACGGACTATGTTCGCTCGATCGGCGCCGACGAGGTCATCGATTATACGAAGGGCGAATTCGCCGGAAAGGCCGGCGATCTCGATCTGGTGCTGGAGACGGTCGGCGGCGACCATGCAGCGGATTCGCTCAAGGTGTTGCGCGACGGCGGCGTGCTGGTGTCGCTGCTCGCTGTCCCCGACGCGGTAAAGGCAAAGGCCAAGGAACGGAATATCCGCGTCGAGCGGATGTCGGTCACGCCCGACCGGGAAGGCCTTGTCGAGCTCGCCAGGCTCGTCGATGCCGGAAAGCTCGCGCCGCATGTGGCGAAGGCCTTTCCGCTCGACCAGGCGGGGGCCGCCCACACTTTCCTCGCCACGCGGCCGATCGGCAAGGTTGTGCTGACGGTCTGATACCTTCCAAAACCAAAGGGCGCGGTGTTCCGCGCCCTTTCGATTTACGGCTATCCTGGCTAGTGCCGGTATTGCTGGATCCGCGTGGTGCGGAGCCCGGCAAGGCCGTATTCGTCGATCGATGCCTGCCAGGAGAGAAATTCTTCGGTGGTGAGCTTGTAGCGCTGGCAGGCTTCTTCAAGGCTGAGCAGGCCGCCGCGTACCGCCGCGACCACTTCTGCCTTGCGCCGGATAACCCAGCGCCGCGTGTTCGTCGGCGGCAGATCGGCGATCGTAAGAGGGCTGCCGTCGGGCCCAATAACATACTTGACTCTAGGTCTAACCAGATCGGTCATCGTACTCTCTACTAAAAACTCAAAGACCCAATCCCCGCCACAGTACCGCCACAGCTTTAAAAATTGCCTAAGCGAACCCTAATCACTAGGTAAGGATCGTGAACGCCCGGTTAGGATTTCGTTTAGAATTTGAAACACCGGCCTCCAGGCCTTGAAATTGCCGGTAATCTCGTCCTGAGGCGCAAGCTGGCGCAGACGGGGCGCTTGACCTATATTCCGGCCATTGGCATTGAGCGCCGCACAGTGAAAGCACCATGAACAGCCTCGATCTCCCTCGCCGCCCCGAAGAAACCCGCGTCGTCGTCGCGATGTCGGGCGGTGTCGATTCGTCCGTGGTCGCCGGCATTCTGAAGCGCGAAGGCTATGACGTGGTCGGCGTGACGCTGCAGCTTTATGATCACGGCGCGGCCACTCATCGCGCCGGTTCATGCTGCGCCGGCCAGGACATCGACGATGCCCGCCGCGTCTCCGAGACGCTCGGCATCCCGCATTACGTGCTCGATTATGAGGAGCGCTTCCGCAAGGCGGTCATCGATCCCTTTGCCGAGAGCTATGTCGCCGGCGAGACGCCGATCCCCTGCGTTTCCTGCAACCAGACGGTGAAGTTCGCCGATCTTCTGGCGACCGCGCAGGATCTCGGTGCCGACGCGCTGGCCACCGGCCATTACATCCGCTCGCGCGCCAATGGCGCCCATCGCGCGCTCTACCGGCCGGTCGACGCCGACCGCGACCAGAGCTATTTCCTGTTCGCCACCACGCAGGCGCAGATCGACTATCTGCGATTTCCCCTCGGCGGCCTGTCG
>NZ_RZTO01000443.1:0-5164 GCF_003997225.1 Mesorhizobium sp. M2C.T.Ca.TU.002.02.1.1 | reverse complement strand
GCTTTGGCTATGCAGCGATGCCGCGCGATCGATCACCGGACAGGCGATTTCGGTTTCGGGAGGCGAGACATGGTAGCGGGACCGACCTCAACCGGGCCGGGCAAGGAGAGGCTGCGGCTGTGGATCCGCCTGCTGCGCGCCTCGCGCACCATCGAGGCCGAACTGCGCGAGCGGCTGAAGAAGGAGTTCGACACCACGCTGCCGCGCTTCGACGTGATGGCGGCGCTCTACCGATCGCCGGAAGGCATGCTGATGAGCGACCTGTCGCGCTTCCTTCTGGTGTCGAACGGCAATGTGACGGGCATCGTCGACCGGCTGGTTTCCGAAGGGCTGGTGACGCGGGCGCGGCGCAACGGCGACCGCCGCACTTCGATGGTGCGGCTGACCGAGGAAGGCTCGAGATCTTTCGCCGCGATCGCCGCCGCGCATGAGAATTGGGTCGGCGAGCTTCTCGGCACCGTCAGCGAGGACGAGGCGCGCCGGCTGACCGGCATGCTGAAATCGTTCCGCAGCAATTGGGAGGGACGCGAATGAGCACTATCGCCAAGCTCAAGCCGAAACACTTCCTCTGGGATGTCGAAGGCAAGATCGCGAAGATCCGGCTCGACCGTCCCGAGCGCAAGAATCCGCTGACCTTCGACAGTTATGCCGAGCTGCGCGACACGTTTCGTGAGCTCGTCTATGCCGAGGATGTCGACGCCGTGGTGTTCCTGCCCAATGGCGGCAATTTCTGCTCGGGCGGCGATGTCCACGACATCATCGGGCCGCTGGTCAAGATGGACATGAAGCAGTTGCTCGCCTTTACGCGCATGACCGGCGACTTCGTCAAGGCGATGCTCAATTGCGGTAAGCCGATCATTTCCGCGGTCGACGGTGTAGCGGTGGGCGCCGGCGCGATCATCGCCATGGCTTCCGACATCCGCATCGCCACACCGGAAGCCAAGACGGCCTTCCTGTTCACTCGCGTCGGCCTCGCCGGCTGTGATATGGGCGCCTGCGCGATCCTGCCGCGCATCATCGGCCAGGGCCGCGCCGCCGAGCTGCTCTACACAGGCCGCACGATGAACGCTACTGAGGGCGAGCGCTGGGGGTTCTACAACCGGCTGGTCGATGCGGCGGCACTGGAAGCCGACGCGCTCGACATGGCGGCGCGCATCGTTTCCGGGCCGACCTTCGCGCATGGCATCACCAAGACGCAGCTCAACCAGGAATGGTCGATGGGCCTCGACCAGGCGATCGAGGCGGAAGCGCAGGCGCAGGCGATCTGCATGCAGACCGGCGATTTCGAGCGGGCGTATAACGCGTTCGTGGCGAAGGAAAAACCGGTGTTCGAGGGGAATTGAGGATGTTGTCTTCGCTCAAGATGGACATGCTGGCGGGACAGAGGGGGGCGCCGTAGAGCGCAGACTTCGCAGAACTGCGGAGGCGTAAATGCCTGACCGTTCCTTCCTCAACTGGCCCTTCTTCGAAGACCGCCACCGCCAGCTCGCCGAACGCCTCGACAGCTGGTGCGCGAAAAACCTCCCTGTCGACCACCACGATGTCGACGCTGCCTGCCGCGAGCTCGTCGCGAAACTCGGCCGCGACGGTTGGCTGAAGCCGACAGCGCTCGACCCCGCCAATCCCGGCCCGCTCGACGTGCGCACGCTATGCATCACCCGCGAGACGCTGGCGCGCCATGACGGGCTCGCCGATTTCGCCTTCGCCATGCAGGGGCTCGGTACTGGAGCAATCACGCTGTTCGGCACGCCGGAGCAGCAGCGCTGGCTGGAAAAGACGCGAGCCGGCCAGGCGATTTCCGCCTTTGCCCTCTCGGAGCCGCGCTCGGGCTCGGACGTCGCCAACATGGAAATGACAGCGGTCCGCGACGGCGACTTCTATGTGCTTTCCGGCGAGAAGACCTGGATCTCCAACGGCGGAATCGCCGACCTCTATGTCGTCTTCGCCCGCACCGGCGGGGCACCGGGCGCCAAGGGGATCTCCGCTTTCATCGTGCCGGGCGACGCCAAGGGTCTCGGCGTCGCCGAGCGGCTGGAGGTGATCGCCCCCCATCCGCTGGCGCGGCTGTCCTTCGACGATGTGCGTGTTCCGGCTTCCGCTCTGATCGGGAAGCCTGGCGATGGTTTCCGTATCGCCATGTCGGTGCTCGACGTCTTCCGCTCGACGGTGGGCGCGGCGGCACTCGGTTTCGCGCGGCGTGCGCTGGACGAGAGCGTCAGCAGAGCCGCCGAACGCAAACTATTCGGCGCGCCGATGGCCGAGCTGCAGATGGTGCAGGGCCATATCGCCGACATGGCGCTGGATGTCGACGCAGCCGCGCTCCTCATCTACCGCGCCGCCTGGACCAAGGACATGGGCGCCGCCCGTGTCACCCGCGAGGCGGCGATGGCCAAGCTGTTCGCCACCGACAAGGCGCAGGAGGTGATCGACAAGGCGGTGCAGCTGCATGGCGGCGACGGCGTGCGCAAGGGCCACATCGTCGAGAGCCTCTATCGCGAGATCCGGGCACTGCGCATCTATGAGGGCGCTTCGGACGTGCAGAAGGTGGTCATCGCCAGGCAGGTGATGGGCGCCGTCTGACACCATGCCTTGCGGACCGCATTTCAACCAAGGGGGAGGCTAGACATGCACACGATCCTGCAGCCGGAAGGCTGGGCCAAACCGATCGGCTACGCCAATGGCGTGGCCGCGCAAGGGCGGCTGGTGTTCGTCGGCGGCCAGGTGGGCTGGAACGGGCAATGCCAGTTCGAGACCGACGAGTTCGTCGGCCAGGTGCGCCAGACGCTCGCCAATGTCGTCGCGGTGCTGGCCGAAGCCGGCGGCGAGCCGCGGCACATCACCTCCATGACCTGGTACTTCACCGACAAGGCCGAATATCTCGCCAACCTCAAGGGGATCGGCGAGGCCTACCGCGACGTCATCGGCCGGCATTTTCCGGCGATGGCCGCCATGCAGGTGGTGGCGCTGGTCGAGGACCGCGCCAAGGTAGAGATCCAAGCCATGGCGGTCATTCCGGAGTGAGATAGCGGATATCGATCGAACGCCTGAGGCCAGGCCGTAGCCGCTTGGCTACCGCCGTAATCTGTGATCAGATGATCACGCCCGCTTCGGCGGGTATGTCTTCGCACATAGACTTTGCCGGCATCCAAGGAAAGCAAAAGCGTGGCTCTGGGCTTCGAACCCGTATCGGGACGCATCACTGTCCAGGATGGTGTCTATCAGCAGCTTCGCCATGCCTTGATGGTCGGCAGTTTCGATCCCGGCCAAGTGCTGACCATCGCCTCCCTGGCCGAGGCCTTCGGCACCTCGAACATGCCGGTGCGCGAGGCGCTGCGGCGGCTGGCGGCGGAGAACGCGCTGGAAATCTCGCAGAATGGCTCGGCCTGCGTGCCGGTGGTGACGCGGGCGCGGCTCGATGACCTCTGCCGGGCCCGGCTCGCCGTCGAAGGGCTGGCCGCCGAACTCGGCGCGCCACGCCTGAGCGCGGCCGACGTCGCTTCCTTGCAGAGGGTCACCGACGACCAGCAGGCGATCGGTCGCGACGGCAGCATCTACGAGCTGATCGCCAAGAACCAGCAATTCCACTTCACCATCTATCGCGCTTCCGGGTCCGACGTGCTGTTCCAGCTGATCGAGACGCTGTGGCTGCGCTTTGGCCCTTACATGCGGCTGTTGTCCAACCATGTCGCGCCGCTGATGCGCGCCGGCACCATGGAACCCTCGGGACGTCATGCCGCGATCATCGCGGCCATCAGGGACAAGGATTTTCCGCGCGCCCGCGACGAGGTCGTGGCCGACATCACAGCGACTCAAGCGACGCTGCGCACGATCTGTCCCGACGTGCCCGAGCCCAAGGCAGTCGATTTCGCCGCTTTCGGCAAAGCGTCCTGATTTTTTTCAACGGCGGTAACCGAAGCGCGGAAACGGTCCTGTCGCAGTCGCGCTGGACCAAGCAGTAGCCCTTTTTGACCACTCTCGCCGACTTTCTTCAGCCTTAAAGGATTGATCCCTTCCTGGTTTTGTGATCACATGATCACAAGGGAGCGAGAGACAGCAAATGTCCGGCTATTTTCTCTATCATTCGATCGGCACTTTCCCCGGCAAGGCCGAGGCGATGGGCGCCGCGCTGGCGGAATTTTCTGCTATCTGGTCGGCGGAGAACGACGGCCAGTGGCCGGCCGCGCTGGCCGCACGGCAACGCTTTATCGACGCATGGACGCGGCTGATCGAGGCGCCGAAGGGTACGCTGACCACAGCCGAGAATGTCACGGCCGCGCTCTACAGTCTGATCGGCGGGCTTCCGGCGGAGCGCTTGGCGGGAAAACGCCTGCTGGTTGCCGGCGATTGCTTCCCGAGCCTGCATTTCCTGCTCGCGGGCCTGGCCGAGCGCTTCGGCTTCACGCTCGACACCGTGCCGCTGCGGGCGGGCGAAAGCTGGGTGCGCGATGAGGATTTCATTGCCCGCTGGCAAGACGATGTCGGGCTCGCGCTCATCACCTTCGTCACCTCGACGGCCTCGCATCGCTGCGATGTCGAGCGGCTCGCCGCGCATGGCCGCGCCATGGGCAGCATTGTCGGCGTCGACGTCACGCAAGGCATCGGCGTGGCGCCGTTTTCGGTTGCCGCGACGCCGGTCGATTTCGTCGTCTCGACATCGCTCAAATGGCTGTGCGGTTCCTCCGGCGCCGGCATAGTGCAGGTCGCGCCGGAATTGCTTGCGACCTGCCGGCCGGAGCTGCGCGGCTGGTTCAGCCAGCCGAACCCGTTCTCCTGGGATCTCGACGCCTTCGCCTATGCCGACGACGCGCGTCGCTTCGATCATGGCACGCCGGCGATCCTCGCAAGCATCGCGTCGCTGCCCGGGCTGGAATGGGTGGAGAAAACCGGCATCGACGCCATCCGCGCGCAGAACGCCGTGCTCGTCGAGCGCATCATCGGCGCGGCGCTCGACAATGGCTGGACGCTTCGTTCGCCGCTCGACGCCGGCGAGCGCGGCGGCAGCGTCATGCTCGGCTTGCCGCAAGGCGTCGAGGCGGCAAAAATTATCGCTTCGCTGCGCAACGAGCGCCTCTACTGCGACGCGCGCGGCACGACGCTCAGGCTGTCGCCCGGCATTGTCACCACGGAAGCGGCGGTCGATGCGCTGATCGCCGGACTCCAGGAC
>NZ_RZTO01000442.1:0-5169 GCF_003997225.1 Mesorhizobium sp. M2C.T.Ca.TU.002.02.1.1 | reverse complement strand
CGCTGCAACACGCTTACGCAACGCCATCGGTAACGGCTTGCCCATCGCGGTTTCTCCCTTCTACCGCAATGAATCATCAAACCGTCATTCAGGGAATCCCGAATCCTTTAAAAGGCGACGTGCTTTAAAGCATGGGAGATGCCCAATGGTCTTAGGGCATCGAGCACACGCTCGGAGACAACAAGCCGGTGGTCCTCGGCTAGCCCGAAATCGTCGTGGCCCGCCCTCCCATCCACTTTCAGCCAAACGAATGGCGGCAACTCCACGTCCGGCTGCATCTCCTCGAACAATTCGGACGTGGTTACTTCGACCTTGTCGAAGGTCGCTCCCGAAAAGCCAGCCGTGAGAATTTTCGCCTTCACGTCTTCCGTGACGAGGTAGCAGGGGAACGAAGTAACAATGACATCACCCAGCCACCCGTCGAATTCATAGTGCAAACGTGCCACGGCGGGAGGATGGACGCCCGTGTCCATAATGGTATCATCGCCAAGCCCGCCCGAGACTTCCGGTTCCAAATAGAAGTATTTCACTGGCCCCCCATTCCGGAGCGGAATCACTCACGTCCGAAATTGCCTCGTCAAAGATTCTGCATCTACTGGGTGCAATATGCATTTTGTACAATCTATAATTGTAAGTCAAGTTCGTGTGTTTAGACGCCTACCGCAGAGGACGCGCGGAAACTCCTCAGAGCGGCGCGATCTTGCAGCCATCCTCGCATTCGAAAGGTCCAGTCTACCGATCATCGTAAGGCTCGACGACTGCAAACGGAATGCCCAGTGATTCAAGCAGATCAAGGACGCGCTTCGAAATGACGAGGCGATAATCGGTTGCGATCCCGAAGTCGTCGCGGCCCGCCTTCCCATCCACTTGCAGCCAGACGAAAGGTGGTAATTGCAGCCCGGGTTGATCCTCCTGACAGTCTTCCGAGATAGTCACCTCGGCGGCGGCGAATGTCGCACCTGAAAAGCCGATCTTCTGCAGCGCACGCTGGGTCTCTTCGGTGACGAGGAAACAGGGAAAAGTTGTAACAATCACATCCCCAAACCAGCCCTCTACCTCGTAATGAAGTTTGGTTACGATCGGTGGGTGAACGCTCGGGTCGAGAACCGTGTGTTCGCCAAGTCCACCGGCAACGTTCGGCCATATGTAGAAATATTGCATCATTCGCCTATCGGGGGGTTGAACAGATGTCCGTATTTCTTGTCGATGTAAGTGACGTAGTCCAGCACTTGCTGACGAGTCGGCCGGGGGTGGGATGCATAAAATTTATTCCATTCGAACCGAAAAACGACCTTGTGCAAAAGATTGTCCAGTCCTTTCGGAATTCCACGAAGATTCTGAAGTGAGTGCATCTCGCCTTCGGTAACAAGGCCGGGATACCTGTTTAGGATTTGCCTCTCGGCAGCGTGATGGACGATAACATCACCTTCCAGACTAGGGTTCGCGGAGAGAAATGTTTTGCGATAGTTTTTCGAAGCAGCCTTGCCGAAGGATGCTCCCGAAAACCTTACCTTCGAAGGATCTCTTGCGATCGACTTTATGATTTTGAGAAGCTCGGCCTTGTCGGGTTTGGTGCCTGTACTCAAGCGATAGGCGGCATCCTCTGCAGCTTTGAGCAGAGGTTTCGTGTCAACGACCTGGCGAGCCACCGCGGCATCAGCGGCGAGCTCTGATGTGGCGCGTGAACCAGTTGCTGCAAACTCGTCGAGCGGCTTGGCAAACCTGCTCATCCCACTACGGACGACGGCCAAGCCTTTTGCGACGGCCTCGCCGGCAGCCTCTAGCGCTAAGCGCCCTGGGGTACCGACCCCCGAGCCGGGGGTGACAGGCAGTTGCTCGAGGAATCCCCAAAGAGAATCATGCAGATCCTCAAGGGCCAGGCCAGTGTCGTGCGGGGCTCGGCCCAGGGCCTCGAAGCCCTCACTGAGATAGTTGCCGAAATCCTCCCCCGCCTGCTCAAGGGCAGATTTGGGTCGGTCCGAATTTACCGCGGGGGATGGTCGGCCCCCAGTGGCAGCGGTGGTGATCGGGTCGACTTGATCTGGTTGAGAAGAGCCAGCTTCATCGATTTGCCGCAGCAAAGCTTCGCGAGTATTTGGATCTAACCCTGCCGCCTGAAGGCCATCTAAAATGGCTTCTTTATCGGGCCCCGAGATTTCGTTTTTGCGGAGGGTATTAACAATGTCTTGCGCTACGGCTGTCGGTAGCAGTTGCGGCCTCTCGACACCCAATTGTCTCTGGGCGGCAAGAGAGATGGCGAAGGCTTTCCGGTATGCCTCCGGGTCGCCGCCTTTTTGATTATCGTTTGAATTGGCGGCGTTGGTCCACGCGGCGTCCACATCGGGAAAGACTTCGCGAACATAGCCTGCGGGGTCAGCCCGCCTGTCGCCCAAGATCTTGAGGGCTGCAGCGGCCGCGACTTGATATCGCGCCTGATCTTCCTCGGAACTTCCCGGCCCCGGCTCAACATCACGCAGTGCTGCGTGGATCGCCTGGTTCGGCATGGTCCGCAGGCCGAAGGCTTGGCGACCAGCGTCAATCTTCCGACTGAACTCTTGATATCGCTTGCCGCCCTCCTCGACGCCAAAGACAGCGGTGAAATCCGCAGGGCTTGGCATTGCGCGGGAATAGTTGCCGGTACTGGCGATCGCATCGGGGGCATTCTGCGACGCGAGATCGATGCTGGCGCGCGCGTCGATCAGCCTGTTCATTTTCGCGGCGCGCGCCTGGCGGAGCAGTTGCCGAATACCATCGGGCGATAAATCGGCACGAGGATCGGCGACGGAATCGCCGCCCTGGCGGTCGCCCGCCACCGGTGCGGTGCTAAGCCTCTCGGTTGCCCGCCCAGGATCTCGCGCGATCAGCGCCTCGATCCGCGCCGTCGCCGTGCGGTCGCGCCAAGCGGCTTCGGCCCGCAGCCTGCTCCCGGGGGTCGAGGTTCATCTTGGCGATGAGATCGAGGCCGGCATGACGTGCTGCATCGAAGGCGACGTGGTCGTCCGGGTCGCTCTTCGCGATGGTGTCGAGCTCTTCGGCCTGGGCCGCCGCCAGCTGGTCCTGCTCATATTGGGCGCGGCGCTGGTTTTGCTGCATCGCCATGCGCACCGAGCCTGCCTCCCGCAGGGCTGGCTTGCGGCTGGCGAGGCCGGCGCGCAGCTCGGGCGGCGCCTGCTTCAGGAAATTGTCGAACAGCGTGTCGAACCTGCCTTTGAGCACGATGCGACCGCTATGCGGATCGACCTCGCCATACATGGCGTGGTGCAGGCCCTCGCCGTCGGCCGGCGCGTTGGCCGCGACATCGGCCTCGGCGCTCGCGATCTCGCCATCCAGCCTGCGCGCGGCGATCTCGGTGTCGAAGGCCTGCTGCCGCGCCATGCGCCGTTCGTAGTGAGCGGCAACCTCCTGCCAGTAGGGATCGAGCGGCCCGGCTGCCTCAGGTGGCGGGGCATTGCCGGGATCGAGGCGGCGCTGATCAGCGAGGAGAGGGATGATGTGGACCATCGGCTGCTCCGGCACGGCTGGCTAAAAAGGGCGCAGGCGATCACGTCGCGGCCGGTCGCAAGGCGTCGGCGGCGGCGTTCGCGGCTGATCGGATTGAGGATTTTGGGGAGGCCGGGATTGCCGGCATTGCGGGCGGCCAGAACCACGGCCAGAGGGGCCCAAACTACTGGAATTACAGGTGACCGGAACCGCGCCTCGTCATCCTAGGGCGAAGCAAGGAGCGGAGCGACGCGCGCAGACCCTAGGATCCATGCCATGACGCTAAGGCATTGCTACGGTTACAGAATTCTGCGCCGTTGTGCTCCACGGCAGGGGTCACGGCATGGATACTCGGGTCAAGCCCGAGTATGATGAAGTGAGAGGGCGAATCCCCCTAGCGAAACGCCCCCAGCGGATCGCTCTGCCCCGCCGGCCGTCGAGCCGCCTTGAATTCCGCCGGATCGACCTCCGCTTCCCTCAGCATCATCACGCCATAGCGTGTCGCGGCCATCAGGTCGTCGCGCAACTTCACCACCTGGCCGTTCTTGCGATGGTAGAGCCGGAATTCCTCGAACCAGGCGTGGAGCGTGGAAAACACCTTGAAGCGGCCTGAGTGCATGCGGTCGAGCATGTCCATCAGCCCGGCCTCGACCGAGACGGAGCCATCCGCGAAGCGGGCGTGGCCGGTCAGCATGTTCAGCCCATGGGCGGCATATTGCTTTGCGAGCGCCACGCCGGCGCCTTCCAACGTTTCGCGGCGGCCGTCGCGCGGCCAGGCGAAGGGCAGCCATTCACCCCAGGCCTTCAGCGCCAGCGCCTGCATGGCCGGCGTCTGCTGGGAGGCGCGATGGGCCTTGGTCACGTAGACGACATCGGCCTCGGTATCCCAGGCCAGTTCGACCGCGGCGGAAGGATGGTCCCAGCCGAAATCGAGCGCGCCGATGCGCGGCCACCAGCGGGGCAGCTTGAACGGCTCGCAGGCGATCAGATCCTCCGGCACGGGGAAGATGCGCCCGGAGCCTAGCACCGGAATGCCCTTGGCCCGAGCTTCCCTCTCGTGCTCGGGGTATGCCGCAATGATCTCCGCGCGTTGCTCGGGCGAATAGTGACCGGCGTCGTCGATGGTCATGAAGGTAACGTGGCGGGACATGGCGATCCTCAATGCGCAAGCTCCTAGCTCCGCAAGCGCCTAGTCAGCCTGGAGCGAGTTAAGGACGCGGCGGGAGGTCAATTGCTTCCAAAGTTTGGCGGATAGATTCATCGACAGGGCATATATGTCGATCAGGACCCTGCACGCGACTCCAGATGTCGTCGACTACAAAAACTTTGAATTCCTTCTTTGGAGCATTTTGGTCAACGCCCTCTCGTTCGGACACGAGCACGTGGCAATGTGCATCAGCCCCATGTTCCGGCGCTCGCACGACGTAAACATCGTAAACCTCGTTGGCCGCCGCCTCTGCATCCCCCACGGTGAACTGATAGTAGCCCAGATAGTGACTGGTTTCCGCGCTCTGCCGCTGGTTTGCGACAGCTGCTGCGTTGCAGCCGTACCCGTGTAACGCACCACCTGGCAAATCCCCCATATGCGCCACCGAAAGCGCAAAAGGCGGCTTCTTGTTTTGAAGGCGAAAGAGAATTCTGGGGTCGAACGCTCTATTTTCAGCTAGGAATTTTGGATAGATGCAACAA
>NZ_RZTO01000441.1:0-5171 GCF_003997225.1 Mesorhizobium sp. M2C.T.Ca.TU.002.02.1.1 | reverse complement strand
ATTTTCGACGCCGCCCTTGGCCAGAACGCAGCCGGCGGCGGTGAGGAGCGGCAGGGTGATGAAATTGATCGAAGCTGGCGCGTAGCAGGTGCCGTAGGTGACCGAACCGGCCGAAATGCCGGCAAGCACGATGAGATAGAGCGGCGCCTGGCTGGTCGTGTATCCGTCGCTCAGCAGCGCCAGAAACGACCAGGCTACCCCCGAGGCAAACGCCAGCGCGCCATAAAGGGAAAGCCGGGCGCCCACCGCCTTGGGCCTGTCGTCGGCCGCGCCCGATTGGGCGACGGCAAGCACCACGCGCGCGCCGTTTATCGAGGCGATCGCGATAAACCACAGCACCGCGGCAAGGCCGCCGCCGGACAACAGTTGCACCGCCAGGATCAGGGCCGCGAGCACCGTGCCGATGGGCATCGAGATGAAGACGCCCTTGCTCAGATCCGCAAGCCGGTCGCGCAGGATGCCGGCTTCCACGGCTCCGCTCCTTCCCTCGGAAGAGGGAACCGCAACCAGCCGCTCGCCATGCTTTTCCATGACCCTAGTCGGTAGGCGAGCGGGATGAAAATCGTGTTAAGGATTTCAGCGGTTTACGTCGCATTTTCCGATTAAGTCCGCCCGACGCCGGGAGCTGTGGGAAAACCGGGACGCTGCTCCGTATCAAGACGGAACATCGAGCACCGGCTCTGGACGTCTGCGGGGCGGTACGGGGTGGACAGAACGACCGCACGCGCAAAAGATGCTGGCATGGAACCCCTTGGCCCGACCGAGCTCAGGCTGATGCAAGGCCTCGCCCGGGAGGTGACGGCGCTGCGGCCGGAACTGCTCAACGGCGACGCGACGGTCGGCGAGCTGGCATGGGTCTGGGCCAAGGATTTCGACGCGCTCAGCCGCGTCTGGCGGCACCGGCTGTGGTTCGCCGACGGACGGCTGGCGGCGTGGGGATGGGCCTGCCCGCCTTACCGGGTGCCGCGCGGCGACGGCACGGTGCTGGACGTCGGCACGGCCAATCTGACCTGGCAGACGCATCCGGAGCGCGCGGCGCTGCTCGGCGAAATCCTCGACTGGTATGACGACGTGGCCGGGAATGTCGGTCGACTGCTGACCGTGCAATCCGCGGACGTTGAGGCGCAGCGAATTGTCGCCACGCATGGCTACGCCTTCGATGCTGAAGCCGGCGCGGATGACGGATCCTGGGTGCAGTTCAACACACGGGAATTGACGGATGTGCCCGATCCGGTGCTGCCCGAGGGATTCCGCTTCCTTACGGCCAACGATGTCTCGGCGGCCGACGCGGTCAGGGCGCATCGCGACGCCTGGCATGCGTCACGCCTCGGCGAGGCGGCGTTCGAGCGCGTGCGGCGGACCTGGCCGTACCGGGCCGACCTGCATGTGCTTATCGCCGCGCCCGACGGCACGCTGGCCGCGACCGCGATCATCTGGCTGGACGAGGCGACGCGAACGGCAGAATTCGAGCCGGTCGGCACGCATCGCGATTTCCGCCGGCGCGGACTGGGCACCGCCTTGCAATTGCATGGCATGCAGCTTGCCAAGGCGGCCGGCGCGACGCGCATGCTGGTCGCCTGCCGAGGCGCGCCGGCGGATCCGGCCGCCCGCAACATGTATTACGGCGTCGGCTTTCGTCCGATCAGCCGCGACCTGCCGCAGGTGAAGGTGGGCAGATGGCAGCGTTGATTTTGCGGAGGCCGATGGCCTATCCGAATTGATCGCCATGGCACGGCGCGAGAAAAACCCTATCGTGTTTGTGTGACCGGAAAAGCCCAACCGGAGGCCCCAACCCATGACCCTGACCAACCGCGACCTCATCGAGCTTACCGAATGGCGCCGCAAGCTGCACCGGCAGCCGGAAATCTCCAATGAGGAGGAAAAGACCGCGAAGGAGGTGGTGAACTTCCTCGCCGACACTGCTCCGGACAAGGTGCTGACGGGGCTTGGCGGCCATGGCGTGGCGGCGGTCTATGACAGCGGGCGGGCCGGGCCGACGGTGTTGTTCCGCTCGGAGCTCGACGCGCTGCCCATCGAGGAGCTTTCGGGTGTCGAGCATAGCTCTCAGGTGCCGGGCAAATCGCATATGTGCGGGCATGACGGGCACACCACGATCCTGGCGGCGCTCGGCCGGCAGCTCGGGCGCGAGAGGCCGGCGCGCGGGCGCGTCGTCTTGATGTTCCAGCCGGCGGAGGAAACCGGCAATGGCGCGGCCGGGGTCGTCGCCGACCCGCGCTTTGGCGAGATCCAGCCGGACTTTGCCTTCTCGCTGCACAATCTGCCGGGCGTGCCGTTCGGCGAGGTGCGGCTCAAGGCTGGCACCGTCAACTGCGCCTCGCGCGGCATGCGCATCGTGCTCGAAGGCAAGACCGCGCATTCCTCGATGCCGGAAACCGGCATCTCGCCAATGCCGGCGGTGAGCGAGCTGATGCCGGCGCTGCCCGCGCTGGGGCGAGGCACTTTCACCGATGAGGATTTCGGCATGGTGACCGTCACCCATTGTTCGATGGGCGAAGCCGTGTTCGGCATCGCGCCCGGCTATGCGGAAGTGTGGGCGACGCTGCGCACCCGCCGCGACGAGCGCATGGCCGAGCAGGTCGCCGCCGCGGAAGCGCTTGCCGCGAAGATCGCCGCAACGCACGGTCTCTCGGTGCGCTTCGACTATCACGAGATATTCGTCGCCAGCGTCAACGCGCCGGACGCGGTGGAGCATCTCAACCGCGCGCTCGACGAGGAAGGTGTCTCGCGCAGCGAGGAAACGCTGCCGATGCGCGCCTCGGAGGATTTCGGCATTTTCGGCCACAACGCGAAGTCGGCGATGTTTTTCCTCGGCGCCGGCGAGCACCATCCCTCGCTGCACAACCCCGACTATGATTTCCCCGACGACCTGATCCCGATCGGTTCGCGGATCTTCATGCGCACGGCCCGCAATCTGTTGGGATGATTCGAACGCCGATGATGGCCTGTCCGATCGAAGCCAGTCGCCATGCCGCTTAGCGGCAGGCCTGATTTCTTCGCCCGCGACGCGCTCGTGGTGGCACGCGCGCTGATCGGCGTCAGGCTCGGGCTCGCCGGTGTCGGCGGCATCATCGTCGAGACCGAGGCGTACCGGCCCGACGATCCCGCATCGCACAGCTTTCGCGGCCGGACGCCGCGCAACGCCCCGATGTATGGCGCACCCGGCACCGCCTATGTGTACCGCTCCTATGGGCTGCATTGGTGCCTGAACGCGGTGTGCCTGCCGGGCAGCGCGGTACTGATCCGGGCGATCCAGCCGCAATCCGGCATCGCCGCGATGCGCAAGCGGCGCGGAACGGATGACGACAGGCTGCTCTGCTCCGGTCCCGGCAAGCTTTGCCAGGCGCTCGGTATCGACGCCTCGCACAATGGCCTCTCGCTCACCGCGCCGCCCTTCGAATTTGCTCGATCGCAGACCGATCCTGCCGCTATCGTCAGCGGACGCCGGATCGGCCTCACAAAAGGCGTGGAAGCCGAGTGGCGCTTCGGCCTCGGCGGGTCGGCCTATCTCAGCCGCAGGTTCTGAGCGGGCTGTCGCTGCCCACAGCTCATTCGCCCGGCCCTGTCGCAAACCAGACGGGCGTAATCCAATCGGCAGGCTTGTGGGAAGACGCGTTCCGTGTACTGTCCGCCCTGAATTAGCAGGGACTCAAATGATGAGAATTGCGGTGGTTGTCGCGCTGAGCGCGGCAGTGGCTGGATGTGCGTCCTCTCCGGTCGACTATGGCGCCTCGCTTTCGCAGCAGGATCCGAAATGGGCATCGCCGGAATGCCAGCAGGCCCGCACGGCGGCTTCGGATTACGCCGCCCGCGAGAAGGAGCATCCCGGCTGGGGTTTCGGCGTGCTGGTTGGCCCCTACAGCATGGGGCTCGTCGCCGCAGCCAAGGAGCACGAACAGCAGGAACGGCGGCTGCTCGCGCGCCAGATACATCTGCAGTGCTCGAGCCAGCCTCTGCCGAAGGAACTGGATTTCGACCCGTCGACCTATGCGCCGAAGAAGACACATTATCCGTAGGCGCCAGGCTGCAGCCCGGTCTTACTCCGGCCGCTCCGCGGCATCCTTGCCGTCGAATGCGTAAGTGAGGATCGCCACGCCCGTCGTGGTCGCGATCTGGCTGGACAGCTTCAGCGCCGAGGGCGCCTGCCCGGCCTCGAAAAGGCGCGAGCCCGCGCCCAGCACCAGCGGGTGGACCATCAGCACCAGCTCATCGACAAGCCGGTGCCGCATCAGCGCGCGCAACAGCTTGCCGCTGCCGAACATGACAAGCGTCCTGTCGTGATCTTGCTTGAGCTTGCGCACTGCTTCGGCAGCATCGCCGGCAAGCAGCGTCGAATTCTCCCAGCGCGCTTGATACGCGGCGTCATGCGAGGCGACGAACTTCTGCGCGCCGGTCAGCGCTTTGGTCATCGGACTGGCCGGTTGCCTGACGACCCAGCCTTCGTACAGGTCCTCATAGGTCGTCCGGCCGGCGAGCAGCGACCAGCCGCCGGCCATGGCGCGGCCGATGACCTCCTGCATTTGCGGGTCGCTGCCCGCGATGCCCCAGCCGCCATGTTGGAAACCGTTGCGCGTGTCTTCATCGGCACGCGCCGGCGCCTGGAAGACACCGTCCAGCGTCAGATGCTCGATGGCGACGATCCTTGCCATTTCAGCCTTCGCTCCATGCTTTCAGCAGCGGCCCGTCGCCGCCATAGAGCGGATCCTTGTCCGGCCGGCCGACGATCGGGATGGTGCGCAGCGCCTCGGCATGCTGGTCCGGACCGCGGCACAGATCGTATGTGCCGAAAGGCGGATAGGCGCCGACCACCAGAAGGTCGGCCGAGCCGGACAGGCGCTGGTGGCCTGTGCCTGCCGGCAGAACCGCCACGTCGCCCGCCTTGACCTCGAGCACCTTGCCCTTGTCGCCGCCGAAGCGGACCTCGGCGGCGCCGCGCGCGATGCCCAGCACCTCATGGATGCGCGAATGATAGTGGACGAAGCCGTAGATGCCGTTGCGCCAGCTGTCGCCCCAGCCATTGGCGGCGAAAATATCCTCGAAGACGGCAGCCGGATCGACGTCGTCCGGCAGTGGCAGCGCGCCGGGATAGACGAGCATCGGCCAGCGCGGATGGTTGGGCACCAGCCCGTCATCGGCGAAGCGGAAGGTAAGGG
>NZ_RZTO01000440.1:0-5178 GCF_003997225.1 Mesorhizobium sp. M2C.T.Ca.TU.002.02.1.1 | reverse complement strand
GGGCTATGAGGGCCTGACCTACCAGCTCGTCGTCGAGATCAACCACCGCCGCAAGGAGCTGGCCGATCTGAAAGTGCGGCAGGCGATCGCGCATGCCATCGACAAGGATTTCGTCGTCAAGACGATCTTCCTCGGCTACGCCGCGACCGCCACCGGCCCGGTGCCGAAGAACGATCCGCAATTCTACTCCGCCGACGTGCCGACCTATGCCTTCGACGTCGCCAAGGCCAACGCGCTGCTGGACGAAGCCGGCTACAAGCGCGCCGACGACGGCAAGCGCTTTGCGCTGAAGCTTTTGCCGGCGCCCTACTTCAACGAGACGAAGCAGTTCGGCGACTATCTGCGCCAGGCGCTCGCGGCCATCGGCATCGACGCCACGATCGTCAACAACGATTCCGCCGCGCACATCAAGGCGGTCTACACCGACCACGCCTTCGACCTTGCCGTCGGTCCGCCGGTGTTCCGTGGCGACCCGGCGATCTCGACCACCATCCTGGTGCAAAGCGGCATTCCCGACGGCGTGCCCTTCTCCAACCAGGGCGGCTACAAGAACGCCGACCTCGACGCGCTGATCGTCAAGGCATCCGAGACGCTGGATACCGCGGCCCGCACCGACCTCTACAAGGAGTTCCAGAAAAAGGTCGCCGCCGATCTGCCGCTGATCAACGTCGCCGAATGGAGCTTCATCTCCGTCGCCCGCGACACGGTCGGCAACATCGCCAACAACCCGCGCTGGGCTGTGTCGAACTGGGCGGACACCTATTTGGAATCGTGACACACTCGCGCGGATGAGAGTTCGCGAAGAAATCGGAATTTGGCCGGAGGCCGCGTTCCGTCACCCCCCTCTCTGTCCTGCCGGACATCTCCCCCTCAAGGGGGGAGATCATCCGTTTGTCCGTCCCGCCAGTTCTGCAACGTCAAAAATTGGCGAACCCGTTCGCGACATCCAATCTCCCCCCTTGCGGGGGAGATGGCCGGCAGGCCAGAGGGGGGTGCCTGGGCTTGGCATTTCTTATAGCGGGCCTTTCTCCAAACCTTCGAGGCGGGCATGACCCGCGCCCTCCGCCTCCTGCGCCGCCGTCTCGTCGGCAGCGTCTTCGTGCTCCTCATCGTCGTCATCGGCAGCTTCCTGCTGCTCGAAGCCGCCCCTGGCGACGCCGTCGACGCCTACATCGTCTCGACTGGCGGCGATGCCGGCATGATCGAATTGCTGCGCCACCGCTGGGGCCTCGACCAGTCGGAGCTGACGCGCCTCACCAACTATCTCTGGGCGCTGCTGCATCTCGACCTTGGTCAGTCGGTCACCTTCTCGCGACCGATCCGCGACGTCATCTTCGAGCGCCTGCCCACCACGCTGATCCTGATGGGCGGCGCCACCGCGCTCTCCTTCGGCCTCGGCTCAGTGCTCGGCATCTATGCCGGCGCGCGACCCGGGAGCTTCCGCGACCGCTTCCTGTCCGTCGGCTCGCTGGCGCTCTATGCCGTGCCCGGCTTCTGGCTCGGCCTCGTGCTCATCGTCGTCTTTGCCGTCGATCTGCGCTGGCTGCCGATCGGCGGCATCGAGACCATTGCGTCGGCCAAGACCGGGTTTAGCCGCGCCGCCGACATCGCCACCCACCTCGTGCTGCCGGTCTCGGCGCTGGGCTTCATCTATCTCGCGCTCTATCTGCGCATGATGCGCGCCGGCATGGCCGAGGCCTGGCGGCAGGATTTCGTGCTTGCCGCCCGCGCCCGGGGCCTGACGCGCGGCCGCATCGTGCTTGCCCATGTCGCCCGCAACGCGCTCCTGCCTCTCGTCACAATGCTTGGCCTGCAATCGGCGCAGATGCTGGGCGGCAGCGTCGTCATCGAAAGCGTCTTCGCCGTGCCCGGCCTTGGCCGCCTGGCGCAGGAAGCCGTCGCCGGCCGCGACACGCCGCTGCTGCTCGGCATCATCCTGGTCAGCGCCATTCTCGTCATCGTCATCAACCTGCTGGTCGACCTCGCCTATGCTTTCCTCGATCCGCGCGTCGGTGCCGGCGAGGCAAGCGCATGAGCCGCCTGCGCCGTTTTTTGAGCACGCCGGAAGCAGTCGCCGGCGCGCTCATCCTCGCTTTGCTGGCCGTCATGGCGCTGGTGGCGCCGCTGCTCTTTCCCGGCGACCCGCAGGCGATCGCCGGCCCGGCGCTGCAGCCGCCCTTCCGGGACTGGTCGGTGCCGCTCGGCACCGACCGGCTCGGCCGCGACGTGCTGGCGGAGCTGTTCCATGGCGCCCGCACCTCGCTGGCCGTCGGCCTGGCGGCGGCCGCCGCCGCGCTCCTCATCGGCGCGGTGGTTGGCACGTTAGCCGGCTTTGCCGGAGGGCTCGTCGATGAGGTGCTGATGCGCGTCACCGATGCGTTCCAGACCGTGCCGAGCTTCCTGCTCGCGCTGGCCTTCGTCAGCATTGTCGGTCCCTCATTGGGCGTCGTCGTCGCAGCCATCGCGCTTAGCGCCTGGACCGGACCGGCGCGGGTGGCGCGTGCGGAAGTGCTGTCGATCCGCGAGCGCGACTATGTCGCCGGCGCCCGCGTCATCGGCATGCACCCTCTGGAGATCGCTTTTCGCGAAGTGCTCCCAAATGCGCTCCCACCAGTGCTGGCGCTGTCATCGGTGATCGTGGCCGCCGCGATCCTCACCGAGGCGGCGCTCTCCTTCCTCGGCCTCGGCGACCCCAACCGCGTCACCTGGGGCGGCATGATCGCCGAGGGCCGCACGGTGCTGCGCACCGCGCCGTTCCTGTCGATCGTTCCCGGCGTGGCGCTGGTGCTGACGGTGCTCGGCGTCTACCTCGCCGGCGAAGGCGTGGTGGAGAGCACTGCCGTGCGCAGGAGCCTATCGTGACGGCGCTGCTGTCGATCCGCGATCTGTCGGTGGCCTATCGTCGCGACGGCGTGGCGGTGCAGGCACTGAAAGGTGTGAGCCTGGATATCGAGGCCGGCGAGCGCCTGGCGATCATTGGCGAAAGCGGCTCGGGCAAGAGCACCTTGGCGCTGGCGGTTGCTGGGTTGTTGGCGGGATCTGCTTTGACCGGCGGAACCATCGATTGGGCGATGCCGAAATCGCAAACGTCTCATTCCTTCGCCCCCCTCTCTGGCCTGCCGGCCATCTCCCCCTCAAGGGGGGAGATCGGCAGTTCCGTCGCCAGCTCTCTTCTTGCAACCTCGAAAATTGGCGAAGGCGGAGATCACAGCGTAATCTCCCCCCTTGAGGGGGAGATGTCCGGCAGGACAGAGAGGGGGGCGAAGGATCGCCAACCGTCCGCGATTGCCACAGGCCACCCCCTCCTCGGTCGCGACATCGGCTTCATCTTCCAGGACCCCTCTTCCAGCCTCGACCCCGTGATGCCGGTCGGCAAGCAGATCGCCGAGGTCGCCCGCACCCATCTCGAACTGACCTGGCCTGAAGCCTACGCCAAGGCCAAATCCCTGCTCCAACGCGTCCGCCTCCCCGGCCCGGACTCGGCCCTCCGCGCCTATCCGCACCAGCTCTCCGGCGGACAGAAGCAGCGCGTGGCCATCGCCGCGGCAATTGCCGCCGGCCCGAAACTCTTGATCGCCGACGAGGCGACCAGCGCGCTCGATACCATCGTCCAGGCGGAGATCGTCGCCCTGATCCGCAGGCTGGTCAGCGAAGACGGCATGACGCTCATCTTCATCAGCCACGACATCGCGCTTGCCGCCACGCTTGCGGATCGCATCGCGGTGCTGCGCCATGGCGAGCTGGTCGAGCTCGGCGAGACCGGCGAGATTATCGAAGCCCCGCGCCATGCCTACACACGCGCCCTGCTCGGCGCCCATCTCGGCCTCGATGCCAAGCCGTTGCTCGACCGGCAAGGCGCTTCGGCATGAGCGTGCTTGCCGTCTCCAGTCTCACCAAGCGCTATCGTCGCGGCGATAAACCGTTCGCGGCAGTCGACGATGTGTCCTTCGAGATCGGGCCCGCGGAGACGCTGGCGCTCGCCGGGCCGTCCGGCAGCGGCAAATCCACCATCGCCAGACTGGTGCTGCGGCTGATCGAGCCCGATGCCGGCCGCATCGCATTCGAAGGCGCGGACTTCCTCGCGCTGTCGGGCGCCGCGCTGCGCGCGCGCCGCGCCCGCCTGCAGATGGTGTTCCAGGATCCGCTCGCCGCCTTCAATCCCCGCGCCACCGTGGCGCGCGTGCTGGACGATCCCTTGCGCATTCACAACATCGCCACGCGCGCCGAGCGCCCGCGCCGCATCGCGGCGTTGCTGGAGCGCGTCGGCCTCGACGCCGGCCTTGCCGCGCGCGCCATCCACGAGATTTCCGGTGGCCAGCGCCAGCGCGTAGCGATCGCCCGCGCCGTTGCCACGCGGCCGTCGCTGATCGTGCTCGACGAGGCCGTGTCGGCGCTCGATGTCTCGGTGCGCGGCCAGATCCTCGAATTGCTGCTCGACCTGCAAAGGCACGAACGGATCGCCTATCTGTTCATTTCGCATGACCTCGGCGTCATCCGCGCCGTGGCGCACCGCGTCATCATCCTCGACGCCGGCCGGATCGCCGAGAGCGGCGATGCCCGCGCCGTCATCGCCGACCCGCAATCGGTGATCGGCAGGGCGCTTGTGACGGCGACGCCAAGATTGACCAGGAGCCGACCATGATCCCGCAAAGTGGCAACCGATTTGCGGGCAACATCACGGTCAAAAAACAAGATCAGGACGCACCATGACCGATCCCGAAGCAGCCAGGGCCGAAAAACTGTCGCGCGAGCTCGATTCCGCCTTCCGCAACCGCGCCGACCTCTACCGCCTCTTCCTCGACGAGCTGACCGCCGAGCTCGGCGCCGAGAAGGCCGAGGCGGTCATGATACGCACGATCGAAAAGCGCGGCCGGGAAGTCGCGGCGGCGGCTTTCGCCGGCTTCGGCCCCAACGACGCGCCGGCGATCGGCGAGGCGTTCCTCTCCGTCAGCCCGGATGGCGGCCGCATGTATCCGACCGACGTCGATCGCGGGCCTGGCCACATCGCCTTCAAGGTCAAGCGCTGCCCGCTGAAGGACGCCTGGGTCGAGGCCGGCGTCGGCGAGGAGAAACTCGCTACGCTCTGCCGCATCGCCGGCGCATTCGACCGGGGCCTGTTCGAGGCGACCGGCGTGCGCTTCGCCAATATCACCTGGACGCCGGGCCACGGCCCCGGCT
>NZ_RZTO01000043.1:0-15239 GCF_003997225.1 Mesorhizobium sp. M2C.T.Ca.TU.002.02.1.1 | reverse complement strand
TTTCGCACGCAGGCTCAAGTCGCTCAAAGGCCTCACGCCTTATGAGTTCATCTGCAAAATCTGGAAACAAGAGCCCGAACACTTCAGGGTCGACCCGGTCCATCAAATGCCGGGACTAAACACCTAGCTCACTTCAGCGGGATTGCTCCCCGTCAAGCCGTGTCCTCCCGGCACGCTGCGGCGCGGCCAGCGCAAATGCCGGCTGCGCCGCTCCTTCACCGCGGCAGGCCGACGGCCGTGGTCTTCTTGAGGTGTCGGCGCATCGCTTCTTCCGCTCGCTTTTCATCGCGCGCCACGAGCGCCTCGTAGATTGCCCTGTGCATTTCGGTTGCGGAGGGAAGCGCATGGGGCATCTGATTGCTGATGCGCCTGCTTGCCATCTGCCACCACCGGGACGAATACATGAAACGGTCGAGAATCCTGTTCTGCGCCGCCCTGCAAATCTCTATGTGAAAGTCCAGGTCGAGCTTCAGATAGGCGTCCGGATTGTCCTCGCTTGCCGACATCGCCGCCAGCAAGGTGCCAAGACGCTCGAGCTTTTCCTTGGTCATATGCTTGGCCGCGATGGCGGCGATGGCCGGTTCGATGATTATCCGCGTCGCATGCGCTTCGGCCAGGATCTCGCGCATCTGCTCGGGCGGCAGCCAGTCGATGAGCAATGGGCTGAGATAGTCCCACTCTTCGGCGGGACGCAGCACCACGCGCCGGCCCTGCGCGATCTCGATCATGTCCAGGGACGCCAGGATCTTCAGCGCCTCTCGCGCGACCGCACGCGAGACCGCGAATTCCTGGAGGATCTGCTGTTCCGATGGTCCCTGTCCGCCCGCGACACCGCCGCTGGCGATGCGACGCGCAAGCACGCCCGCCACTTGCTTGGGCAAAGTTTGAAGCTTGACCTCCACGGCATCCATCATTAACATCCACTTGTCTGATAAGCTTATAGGCTGATAGCTAGATATGCAGTCAACTTATCTCATATTTGCTCACTAGCCTATAACTCGGCCGGCGGAAAGGGCGGATCGAGCGGTGTGCAGCCGCCGCGCCCGGTTGCCGTCGCCCGAGATCATGATCGATACGCCTCCGCAACCGCGCCGGGCGTGTTGGAGCATAGGTGCCCAATCGCCCGGCGACCTCGCAAGTGTCGTCCGGGAACCAATCCAGGCGATCCCGCGGCGGGAGGAGCAGGCCGCCATGGATTTGCCGAGGCTGAGGTCGGCCGTCCCTGGATGGGCCCGACCAATCGAACCAAGGAGGAGATTGTGATGTCCGGAAACTTATCGAGACGCAAATTCCTGGCCGCAAGCGCGGCAGTGACAGCCGGCTCGCTTGCCGCGCCGTGGGTTGCCAGGGCAGAGGCGAACGAGATCACCGCATTGCTGATCACCGGCGGTCCGCTCTATCCCAAATATTGGGAAAAGATCGTTCAGGATTTCACCGCCAAGACCGGCATCAAGGTTCGCTACGACCTCCTGGAATTCACGCCCTTGACGGCGAAGGTGGTCACGTTGAGCGCGGCACGGTCGAGCCAGTACGACGTCTACAGCACCCACACGGCGCAGATCGATTCCTATTTCAACCATTTCGCGCCGCTGAACAGCTATTTCAGCGACGCCGAACTGGCGGATTTCTACCCCGTCGCGGTCAAATACCTGCGCGATCCCAAGACCGGAAATCTGGCGGCGATTCCACGTAACATGGATGCGCGTGTTCAGTATTACCGCAGTGACATCTACCAGGAGAAAGGCTTGAAGCCGGCCGAGACCTGGGAAGAACTCGTCGATGTCGGCCTGAAACTCACCGGCGACGGTCACTATGGCCTTGTCGTGCCGGGGCAGGGCGACCCCGCCCAGCGCACCTTCAGCGACCTGCTTTGGCAGGCCGGCGGCGACTGGGTCGACCAGGCCAACAAGCCGGCGTTCAATTCCGAAGCCGGCATCAAGGCGCTCACCTTCTATCGCGATCTGATCCAGAAGCACAAAATCGTGCCGTCCGATGCCGTTGGTTATCAATGGAACGAGAACTCGACCGAATTCTCGTCCGGCACGGTCTATGCCACTTTCGATTGGCCGGGCGCCTTCGCCACCCTGTCCAATCCGGAAACCTCGCGCATCGTCGGCAAATGGTCGACAGCTCCCTACGTGCGGGACAAGGCAGCGATTTCATGCGCCATCTCCCATGCCATGGCGCTGAATGGCCAATCCGGACGCAAGGACCCCGCCGTCGAGTTCATCAAATACACGGTCGGCGCGGATGCCCAGCGGCTGCAGTTCGATCAGTTTACCAACTTCCCGAGCAGCCAGGCGATTGCCAAGGAGGTGATCGCCGCGGCGAAAGGCCCGCAGGCCACATGGCTGCAGCAGCTCGAGACGACGATCGCGAACGGCAAGGAATGGCCCAAGCTTGCCGGGTTCTCAAAGGTCTGCACCTTGATGTTCTCGGCCATCGAGCAGGCCCTGTCCGATCAGGTTTCGCCCGCCGACTCGCTCAATCAGGCGGCGACGGAAGCGGAAGAGATCATGCGTCGGGCCGGAGCTTACGACTGAGAATGTCGGTCGTCGCGCAGCACCAGGCGCCAGGGCGCCGGCGACGTTCGCCGCTGCCCTACACCTGGCAGAGAGGCTACCTACTGGCCAGCCCGGCGCTTCTCGTCATGCTGGCCATCCTCATCTATCCGCTCGGATACTCCTTCATCATGAGCTTCTTCCGCTGGGATTTGAGCGGCTCGGCGCCATTCATCGGGACCGGAAACTACACCGACGAGCTTTTCGGCCGCCAGTTCAACCAGGCGCTGCGAAACCAGACCATTTTCAGCGTCGTTTCCATCACGATCGAAGTGGTGGCCGGCATGGCGATCGCCGTGCTCGTCAACGGCAAATTGCGCGGCATGCGCCTTGCGCGCACGTTGCTTTTGGTCCCGCCGATGATCGCGCCCGCCGTCGTCGGCCTGAACTTCCGCTGGCTGTTCAATACCCAGTACGGCTTGGTCGACGCGTTGCTGCGCATGTTCGACCTGCCCGACATCCCGTGGCTCAACCGCCCGGCCTGGGCGCTTGTCTCGGTGATCGTCGCCGATGTCTGGCAGAACACGCCGCTGATGGTGCTTTTGTTCCTTGCCGGCCTGCAATCCCTGCCGCAGGAGCCGCTCGAGGCGGCCACCGTGGACGGCGCCACGCCATGGCAGCGCTTCTGGCACATCGTGCTGCCGCTGATGCGTCCGGTCATCATGATCGCGCTGATGCTGCGCATCATCGACACGTTCCGCACCTTCGACGTCGTCTGGCTGATGACACAGGGCGGACCGGGCGGCGCCACCAACCTGCTCACGGTCTATTCCTATCTGCTGGCGTTTCAGGCGGTGGATTTCGGACACGCGGCCGCGGTCTCCTACATCGCGCTGGGCATGTCGCTGTTCGTGCTCGCCCTGCTCTACGGAGTGCCGTGGCTTATTGCGAAACGGAGGGCGATATGACCGAAGCCGTCATCGTCGGCGCGCGTGCCAAGCCAAAGCGGCGGCGCCGCCGGTTCGCGGCGGGGATCGCCGGTCAGTATTTGGCGCTGGTCCTGACCGTCGCCCTCACCGTCTTTCCGTTGGTGTGGCTGTTCCTGACCTCGATCCGCAGCTCGGCCGACATATTCTCGGTTCCGGTGCACATTATTCCCGAGACCGCGACGCTGACGCAGTATGTCTCCGTTTTCGCCCAGTACGACACGATGGGCTATGTCTGGAACACCGTCATCGTCTCGGTGGCGACGGTCGTCCTCGTCCATCTGCTGGCCATTCCCTGCGCCTATGCGCTGTCGCGCTTCAGGATGCCGGGCGCCATGCTGATCTTCGGGCTGCTGTTGATCATGCGCATGATCCCGGTCATCGCGCTTGCCATCCCGCTCTTTGCCGTGTTTGCCGCCATGGGCCTGCTCGACACGGTCTGGGCGCTGATTCTCAGCCATACGGCGGCCAAACTACCCGTCGCCATCTGGCTGCTTCTGGGCTTCATCCAGGACGTGCCGAAAGAGATCGAAGAGGCTGCCCAGTCGGACGGCGCCGGCACCGTGCGCACGCTGGTCCAGATCGTGGCGCCGCTGATTGCGCCGGGCATCGGCGCCAGCGCCGTCATCACCTTCCTCTTCACCTGGAACGACCTCTTGCTCGCCTTGACCCTGACCTCCAGCAAGGCCGCGCAGACACTGCCGGTCGGGCTCACCAATTTCGTCTCCCAGTTCGGCATCGACTGGGGCGCCATGTCGGCCGCCGGCGTGCTCATGGTCATCCCGACCTTGGTGTTCGTCTGGTTTGCCCAGGGGCTGCTGGTCAAAGGCCTGACCACCGGCGCGGTTCGCGGCTGAGTAGCGGACGTAGACCACTGGGCGCTCGACGGCTTCGCCGAAGGCGACTGAGTGACGATCGATGAGGTTGGCGCCTCACCGCACATTGGAGGAAACGGAATGGAAGCTGACCAGATACCTGCGATACAGGACATTTCCCGGCCGCCGCGAGAGCTGGTCGACGCGCTGGCGGCGATCGGTTCGGCGACGCTGGCCAGCGAACTCTACCACAAGATGGGCATTCGCGATCCGCAGATCCGCGGCCCGCGCCCATTGCGTTCTGGCAGCACGGCGGCAGGCCCCGCCCTTACGCTCCAGTGCATGCCGAAGCGTGAGGATCTGTACAACGAGACGGAGTATGAGGAGCCGGAGCGGCAACTGCACCGACACGTGCTTTATCCCACCCAGCCTGGCGACATGGTGGTGGTCGACGCCCGCGGCGATCTGGGCAGTGGCATCTTCGGCGAGATGATGCTGACCTATTTCGCCGGACGTGGCGGAGCCGGCGTTGTCGTCGACGGCTGCATTCGCGATTCCGCTCAGGCGGCGGCGCTCGACATCGGCATCTGGGTGAGAGGCGTCACGCCGAATTTCCATGCCCAGACCAACATCGTCCCCTTCGCCGTCAACGTTCCGATCGCCTGCTCGAACGTGCTCGTCATCCCCGGCGACATCATCGTCGCCGACGACGATGGCGTTGTCGTCGTGCCGGTTGGCCTTGCTGCCAGACTGGTCGAGCTCGCGGGCGCGCATATCGAGTGGGAAGAGTTTTCGCGCTTGCGGCTCGCGCAAGGAGGAGACCTGCGGAAATACTACCCGTTGAGCCCCGAGGGCGAGGCTGAATACCACGCATGGCGGCAGGCTCAACGAAAATGAGCCGTGCCGTTACGGGAGAAAAATAGGTGTCAGCAATCGAGATAGAACAGCTCGGCAAGAGCTTCGGCGCGGTGGAAGTCCTGCGCGACGTCAACATCGAGATCGCCAGCGGCGAGTTCGTGGTCCTGGTCGGCCCGTCGGGCTGCGGCAAGTCAACGCTGCTGCGCATCATCGCGGGGCTCGAAGAGCATACGACTGGCGAGATCCGCATCGGCGGGCGCGTCGTCGACGAGATGCCGGCCAAGTCGCGCGACATAGCCATGGTGTTCCAGAGCTACGCGCTCTATCCGCATATGAGCGTGGCCGACAATATGAGCTTCGCGCTTCGGCTGGCCAAGGTTCCCAGGGAGGAGATCGTCTCCAGGGTGAAGGCGGCTGCCGAAATCCTCGGTCTGCAGGACCTGCTCGGCCGCATGCCGCGTCAATTGTCCGGCGGCCAGCGCCAGCGTGTCGCCATGGGCCGCGCGATCGTCCGCGCCCCCTCGGCCTTCCTGTTCGACGAGCCGCTCAGCAATCTCGACGCCAAGCTGCGCGTGAAGATGCGTGCAGAGATCAAGAAGCTGCACCAACGGCTCGGACGTACCAGCATCTACGTCACGCATGACCAGACCGAGGCGATGACGCTGGCCGACCGCATCGTGGTCCTGAACAAAGGCCGCATCGAACAGATCGGCACCCCTTCCGAACTCTACGAGAAACCGGCCAATCTGTTCGTCGCGGGCTTTATCGGCTCACCGGAAATGAATCTCATCAACGGTCGCATCCAGAGTGGCGCATTCATCGCGGAGCAGGGCCTGCGCCTGCCCTTGCCCCACGAGACAGGGGATAGGCAAGGTGTGGTTTACGGGATTCGTCCCCAGCACATCGCTGTCGGTGGCAGCCACGCAAAGGGGAAGGTCCAAGTGGTCGAGCCGACCGGTGAAGCGCAGGAAATCACCTTAACCGCGGATGGCGTCGACCTGATGGCGGAGATCCGGGACCGGCCACCCTTCAAGCCGGATCAGGAGGTGAATCTGGAGATCATGATGCATAAGGTGCATCTGTTCGACGCGGAGAGCGGCAGGAGGATAGACTAAGCCTGTCCTCTCCGGGCTGTCCCGGTTCGAGTGAGCTATGCCGGCGGCGTCCTGCCTGTGATGAGATCCGCCGCCTTCTCGGCGATCATGATGACGGCGGCGTTGGTATTTGACGACACGATGCGCGGCATGACCGAGCTGTCGCAGACGCGCAGGCCGTGCAGGCCGCGCAGGCGCAATTCGGGATCGACGACGCTGTCGGCATCGCCGCCCATGCGGCAGGTGCCGACCGGATGATAGGCGCTGCGGCCATGCTCGCGGGCGAAGGCTTCGAGCGCCGCGCGGCCCTTCGTTGCCGCGCCCGGCAGATGTTCGCGGCTGATGTATTTGGCGAAGGCCGGCTGTGACAGGATCTCCCGGCTGATCTCGATGCCGTCGATGGCGCGTTCGAGGTCGTAGCGTTCGGCGAAGGGATTGGGGTCGATGACCGGCGCGTCGCGCGGGTCCGCCGAGCGCAGAGTGACGCTGCCGCGCGAACGCGGCCGCACATGGTAGGAGTTCAGCGTGCAGCCGTTGCCGCCGGGGACCGAACCTATGCCCTCCTCGACGCCGGCGCCGGGCAGGAAATGGAACTGGAGGTCGGGCGTCTTCTCCGCGCGATCGCCCCACCAGAAACCGCCTGCCTCGACGATGTTGGAGGCAACCGGTCCCTTGCCGAAGAGCGCGTATTCGAGGCCGGCGACGGCCTGCCAGCGCTTCTTCTTGTAGCGGTCGATGCCGTGCGGCCCGTTAAGCTCGGCGACGACGTCGACATCCATGTGGTCATGCAGGTTCTGGCCGACATTTTTCAGATCGTGCACAATTTTGATGCCGTGCTGTCCTAGCTGCGCGGCCGGGCCGATGCCGGACAGCATCAGGAGTTTCGGAGAGCCTATGGCGCCGGACGTGACGATCACCTCGCGCTCGGCGCGCATGAGCTCGGCGCGGCCGTTGACAATGATCTCGACGCCGACGGCGCGGCCGTTCTCGACGACGAGGCGGCTGACCGTGGCGTCGGTGCGCAGCGTCAGGTTATTGCGGCCGAGCGCCGGCTTCAGATAGGCGATCGCCGTGCTCGAGCGCTTCCCGTTGCGTGTCGTCGTCTGGTAGAAGCCGGCGCCTTCCTGCTCGCCGGCGTTGAAGTCGGCGCGGAAGGGCAGGCCGGCCTGCTGCGCCGCCTTGACAAAGATGCGTGTCAGCGGATGCGGCGCGCCGCTGGAAACGCCGAGCGGACCGTCGATGCCGTGCTGGGATCCGGCAAAGGTGTCGTTGCCCTCGGACCGGGTGAAATAGGGCAGCACATCGGCGTAGCTCCACCCGGCGCAGCCGAATGCGGCCGCCCAGTCGTCATAATCCTGCGGGCAGCCACGCGTGAACACCTGGGCGTTGATCGAGGAGCCGCCGCCGAGCACGCGCGCCTGCGGGTAGACCATGACGCGGCCGTCGATCTCCTTGCCGGGCGCCGCGTCATAACCCCAGATCAGCGGTCCCGACGTCATCTTGAAGAAGCCGACCGGCATGTGGATGTAGCGGTCGGTGTCGGGCGGGCCAGCCTCGAGCAGGACCACCGATAGATCGGGATCCTCGCTGAGCCTCGCGGCAAGAACGCAGCCCGCCGAGCCGCCGCCAACAATGATATAATCAGCCATTCCTGCTCCTTGCCGAGGCGAAATCCGACTTCGCTCTTTACGCGCGACGATCTCAAGTCGCTTGTGCCACGTCAAGAGAAAGGGTATGGTTGCCGTGTTGAAGGGTTATCGTACAAGTGGAGGAACTTGACGAGCCGTCAATTGGAGGCCCCGGCCGCGCTCCTGCGCAAGCGCCGGGCGGGAACAGTTTCAATCGGGAGGTTCAAAAAATGAAGGATGGAAAGGCTCTTACGTTTTCCGGCTCGCTCAGCCGTCGGACGCTGATGGTGGGCGCTGCCGCCGGCGCGGCGACGCTGGCCATGCCGAAAGTGTTGCGCGCGGCCGACAAGCCGACGCTGGTGACGTCGATCCGCTCGTTGTCCAATCCCTACCACGCGGTGTGGAAGACCGGCGCCGAGGCCTATGCCAAATGGGCCGGGCTGGAGCACGTCACGCTGGTCTCGGAAGGCAACTCGGAGAAGGGCATTGCCGACATCAAGGCAATGCTGGCCAAGACCGGCGGCAACATGGTGCTCAATTCCGATCCCAACGACACGCCCGACGCGCGCCCGATCGTCGAAGCCTGCGCCAAGGCCGGCGCCTATGTGGTGACGCAGTGGAACAAGCCGGCCGATCTGCACCCGAAGGATTTCAACCCGAACTATGTCTCGCATATCGAGTTCGACGGCATCGCCAGCGGCAAGACCATCGCCGAGATCCTGTTCAAGGCCATCGGCGGCAAGGGCGGCATCGTCGCGCTTGGCGGCCTGATCTCGACCACGGCCGCGATCGAACGCAAGAAAGGCCTCGATGCGGCCCTTGCCGCCAATCCCGACATCAAGCTGCTCGACTTCCAGGTCGCCAACTGGAAATCGACCGAGGCCTTCGACCTGATGGGCAACCTGCTCACCCGCTTCGGAGACGACATCAAGGGCATCTGGGCCGCCAATGACGACATGGGCTCCGGCGCGCTCGAAGCGCTGCGCGCCGAGAACCTCGCCGGCAAGGTGCCGATCGTCGGCGTCGACGGCATCAAGACGGCGGTCGACGCTGTGCGCACCGGCGAGTTCGCCTGCACCGTCACCTCGGATCCGTTCTGGCAGGGCGGCATGGGGCTTGCCATCGGCTACAACGCCAAGATCGGCAAGTTCGACCCGGCCAAGGAGCCGCCGGAGCACCGCGAATTCTACGGCAAGGCGGTGCTGATCTCGCATGACAATGTCGAGGAATATTACAAGACCAATGTCGAGTCGAAGCCCGAGATGGACTGGAACGATCTCTGGGGCCGGGTGACCGGAGCGATCCGCGCCTGACCGCCAGGCGGGCTGCTGCTCCCTGGCGGCCCGCCTCCTCTTGCAGCCGCCGCCTTGATGGTGCGGCGGCCGTCACCAGCAGACGGGAAGCGGTTCCTTGACAATCGATACAGAACCCCTGAAGTCCGTTTCGGACATCGAGCGGACGACGCTTATGACATTCCTCCCCGGCCGCATCGCCAGCATGCTCGGCGGCAGGCGCTGGCGCAGCCTGGCGCCGCTGGCGGTGCTGGTCGTTCTGTGCGTTCTCATCACCATCGCCAATCCCAATTTCATCGAGCCGCGCAATCTGGTGCGGCTCGCCAACTCCGCCGCCGTGCCGCTGACGCTGGCGATGGGGCTGACCTTCATCATCCTGATGGGCAGCATCGACCTCTCGGTCGAAGGCACGCTGTCGGTGGCGGCGATGGTGGTGGTGCTTCTCGCCGCCAATGACAGCAACGGCAACGACTATGGCTGGTGGGCCGTGCTGGCGGCGATCGCCTCGGGCACGATCATGGGGCTCGCCAGCGGTCTTGTCCAGACGATGCTGCGCATCCCATCCTTCATGGCGACGCTCGGCATGTGGTTCATCGGGCTTGGCCTGTCGGTCTACATGCTGGGGGGCTCGGCCATCCGCCTCAACGACGCCTCGATCCGCGACCTTGCGCTGCAGCGCTTCCTCGGGCTGCCGCTGGCGGTCTGGGTCGCGATCGGCGCCTTCGTGCTTGCCGCCGTCATCCAGTATCACACCCGGCTCGGCCGCCACATACTGGCGATCGGCGGCGACGAGGATGTGACCAAGCTCTCCGGCGTCAATGTCGTGCGCGTGCGCATCGCGGCGTTCGCGCTGGCCGGCTTCTTCTTCGGCATTGCCGGCGTGCTTGCGGCGGCCCAGCTCGGCCAGTCGCACGCCGTCATCGGCGACGGCAGGCTGTTTGCCGCCGTCACCGCGGTGGTCGTCGGCGGCACGGCGCTGACCGGCGGCGAAGGTGGCGTGGTCAACACGCTGGTCGGCGTGCTGATCGTCACCGTTTTGGCCAACGGCATGATCCTGCTCGGCATCTCGCCTTACATCCAGCAGACGGTGCAGGGCCTGATGATCATCGCGGCGGTGGCGCTGTCGCTCGACCGCGCCCGCCTCAAGATAGTGAAGTGACCGCCATGCTGCAGGCAAACGGCATCGTCAAGAATTTCCCCGGCGTCCAGGCCTTGCGCGCGGTGTCCATAGAGGTGCGGCCGAACGAGGTGGTCGGGCTGATCGGCGAGAACGGCGCCGGCAAGTCGACGCTGATGCGGGTGCTGGCCGGCGGCTACCGGCTGGATGGCGGCAGCCTCACGCTGGACGGCGAGCAGCTCAAGCTGCGCAACGCCCGCGACGCGGCCAGGCATGGCATCGGCATGGTGTTCCAGGAGCAGTCGCTGGTGCTGAACCTCACGGTCGCCGAAAACATCTATCTCGGCGAGGAAGACCGCTTCACCCGCTTCGGCCTCGTCAACTGGCGCGCCATGAACGCGGCGGCGCGGCGGCAGCTCGCCAAGATCGGCGTCGACATCGACGTCACCGCGCGCACCTCCGAGCTGACCTTCGCCGCGCGCCAGATGGTCGAGCTCGCCAAGGCGCTGACGCTGGAGGAGATGGTCGAGCGTCCATTGCTCATCCTGCTCGACGAACCGACCTCGGTGCTCAACGCCGCCGATATCGACGTGCTGTTCGCGCGCGTGCGCTCGCTCAAATCCCGCGCCAGCTTCGTCTTCGTTTCGCATCGCCTCGACGAGGTGCTGGCGATATCCGACCGCGTCTACACGATGAAGGACGGCGCGGTCGTGGCCGAGCATCGTGCCGCTGAAGTCACCGCGCCGGAGCTGCACGAGATCATGGTCGGGCGCGGGCTGCAGGCCGAATATTACCGCGAGGTCCGCCAGCAGCCGCCGGGCGAAAAGGTCATGGTCGAGGCGAAGGGACTTGGCGCGAACGGCTTCTATCACGGCGTCGATCTTTCGATCCGGGCTGGCGAGATCGTCGGCATCGCCGGCGTCGTTGGCTCCGGCCGCGAGGAGGTCACGCGCACCGTCGGCGGCTTCCTGCCGCACGATGCCGGCGAGATGAAGATCGCCGGCGAGACGGTGCGCTTCGGGTCGCCGGAACCAGCGGTGCGCAAGGGCATCGGCTATGTGCCGCGTGAACGCAGGCTCGAAGGCCTGGTGATGTTCCTGTCGATCGCCGAGAACATTTCGCTGGCGGACCTCTCGAGCGTCATGCGCAACGGCGCCATCGACTACGGCAAGGAGCGGCGGCTTGCCGCCGACTGGATCAAGCGGCTCAGCATCAAGGCGCCCGGGCCGGACGCTGCCTGCCGCAAGCTCAGCGGCGGCAACCAGCAGAAGGTGGTGCTGGCGCGCTGGATGACGGCGGGCTCGCGCATCCTGGTGCTCGACCATCCGACGCGCGGCCTCGATGTCGGCGCCAAGGAAGAGGTCTACGAGCTGGTGCGCGATCTCTCCGAGCAAGGCGTGGCCATCCTTCTGATCTCCGACACGCTGGAAGAGACGATCGGCCTGTCGCATCAGGTGCTGGTGATGCGCGACGGCGAGATCACCGCGCGCTTCGATGCGAGCCCTGGCAACAAGCCGAAGCAGGTCGATCTGCTGCGAGCGATGGTATAGGCCGATGAAAGAGACGTTCTCCATAAAGCAGGTGTTCGAGGGCAAGTGGACACAAGGCGCCATCCCGCTGGTCCTGCTCGTCGCCTTGTTGCTGATCATCGAGATCGCAGCGCCAGGCTTCCTGACCGGCGAGACGCTGTCGCTGCTCTTCGCCAACACCGCTGTGCTGTTCATCCTCGCCACCGGCGTCACCTTCGCGATCCTGCTCGGCGGCATCGACCTGTCGATCCAGGCGGTCGCCTCGCTGGCGAGCGTGATGCTGGCGCAATTGCTGCCTTCGCTTGGCTTCGCCGCCTTTCCGGTGGCGATCCTGTCCGGCCTCGCCTTCGGGCTGCTGAGCGGCATCGTGCATGTCAAGCTGCGCGTGCCGTCCTTCGTGGCGACCCTCGCCACCGGCGGCGTTGTTACGGGCCTGGCGCTCTGGGTCTCCAACGGCCGCGCCATCACCATCGAGGAAGCCGGGCGCGAAAAGACCGCATGGATCAACGCCACGATTTCCGGCCTGCCGGTGGTGGTGCTGATCTCGGCCCTGATCGGCGTCGTCAGTTTCCTCGCGCTGCGTTACACCCGCTTCGGCCGCCAGGCGATCGCGGTCGGCGCCGGCGAACCGGCGGCATGGGCCGCGGGCATCAATGTCGATCGCACCAAGATCATCGCCTTCGCCGCGTCGGGCATGCTGGCGGCCATTGCCGGCGTGGTGCTGGCGGCCAGGTTGTCGAGCGGCTCGCCGGTGCTTGCCAACCAACTGCTTTTGCCCGCGATCGCCGCCGTCATCGTCGGCGGGACGGCCATCACCGGTGGGCTGGGCGGCGTCGCGCGCACAGCGGTCGGCGCGCTGATCATCTCGATCGTGCGCATCGGCATGACCTTCGTCGGCGTCAACATCTTCCTGGAAAACATGGTGTTCGGCGCGGTGCTGATCGCCGCCGTGGCCATCACCATCGACCGCAGCAAGATCGCGGTCATCAAGTGAGGAACCTATCCGCACCGCCTCCCAAGCAAGCGCGGACGCAGAGGGACCGCATCGGCGGGGAGCCGGTGCGGTCCGGGCTGCAGTCATTGCATCGTGTCGAGGCCGATCAGCTCGATCTTGTAGCCGTCCGGGTCTTCGACGAAGGCGATATGGGTGGTGCCGTGCTGCATCGGCCCCGGCTTGCGCGGGATCTTGGCGCCGCGCTTCTCGAGCTCGGCGCAGACGGCGTAGATGTCGTTGACGCCGAGCGCCAGATGGCCGAAGCCCGTGCCGATCTCATAGGGCTCCTCGCGGCCCCAATTCAGCGTCAGCTCGACGACCGCTTCCTTGTCCTCCGGTCCGTAGCCGACAAAGGCGTTGGTGAACTTGCCGCCGGGGTAATCGTCGCGGCGCAGCAAGGTCATGCCGAGCACTTCGGTGTAGAAGGCGATCGACTTGTCGAGGTCGAGAACCCTGATCATGGTGTGCATATAGCGAAAGCCTGGAGCGTCGCTCATTGGGAAAGTCCTCCGAATTCAGTGATTTGCCGTTCTGACCATCCACATCAAACGGTTGGCGGGTACGATGACGCCGCTTGATGTTCTAAATCAGGGTTGTATGATAACACGACAAGATTGGTGGTTGTCCAGTCGTTTTCCGGAAGGATCCAGGTCCAGTTCATGAATGCCGTGCCGCCCAATTCCGCATCGCTGATCGCCGCGCTGGCGGGCATGCTGTCCGACGGCGGGCTGCTGACCGAGGCGGAGGACCTGGTCCGCTACAGCCGCGACTGGTCGGGCGACCATTTCGGCCGGCCACTGGCAGTGCCGCGGCCGGCTTCGGTCGAAGAGATGTCGGCGCTGATGCGGCACTGCCATGCCGAGCGCGTCCCCGTGGTGCCGCAAGGCGGGCTGACCGGCCTTGTCGGCGCGGCGGTGGCGGCCGACGGCAACGAGGTCGTCGTCTCGCTGGAGCGTATGAACAAGATCCGTTCGATCAGCCCGATCGACTTCGCCATGGTGGCCGAGGCCGGCTGCATCCTCGAGGATGCCAAGCGCGCCGCCGAGGCGAACGACTGCATCCTGCCGATCACCTTCGGCGCGCAAGGCAGCTGCCGCATCGGCGGCAATGTCGCCACCAATGCCGGCGGCTTCAACGTGCTGCGCTACGGCATGACGCGCGACCTGGTGCTCGGCCTCGAAGTGGTGCTGGCCGACGGCCGCGTCTGGAACGGGCTGAAGGTGCTGCGCAAGGACAATCGCGGCTATGATCTGAAGCAGGTCTTCATCGGCTCGGAAGGCACGCTCGGCATCGTCACCGCGGCGGCGCTGAAACTCTTTCCCGGGCCGACGCAGATCGAAACGGCCCTCGTCGGCCTGCGTTCGGTCGAGGATGCCATGGCCCTCTATGCGCGGGCGCGGCGCGGCTGCAGCGACCTGCTCACCGCTTTCGAGCTGATCCTGCGCGGCGGCATCGAGATCACCATGCGCGAGGGCAGGGACTTTCCCGATCCGCTTGCCGAAGCCTATCCGGCCTATGTGTTGATCGAGGTTTCCGGCGGCGGGCTGATCAATCTCAAGGATATGCTTTTGAGTTTTCTCGCCGGTGCCGAGGATCTCGTCCAGGACGGCATCGTGGCATCGACGCGGGCGCAGGCCGAGCGCCTGTGGCTCTACCGCGAGATCATGGTCGAGCGGCAGGGCCGCGGCGGGCGCTATCTGCGCACCGATGTTTCGGTGCCGATTTCGAAGCTTGCCGATTTCGTCACCGACGCGCTCTTCGAACTGGGACGGGCGCGCCCCGACGCGCTGCCGGTCACCTATGGCCATGTCGGGGACGGCAACATCCATCTGAACGTCGTACCGCCGGAAGGCATGGACGCCGAGGCGATCGAGCATCTGTTCGAGCAGGCGGAAGCCGAGATCTTCGCCGTCGTCGACCGCTATGGCGGCTCAATCAGCGCCGAGCACGGCATCGGCCGGGTCAAGCAGCGGGCCTTCCTCGAGCGCATCGATCCGGTGACGCTCGATCTCGCGGCAGGCATCAAGGACGCCTTCGATCCGCGCCATATATTGAGCAACGGCCGCATTCTGGCGTCCGCATCCGCGCTCGACTATAGGTGAGCGATGACGCTGAAGCTCGACAAGGTCAATCGCGGTCCGCACCTCTCCACTCTGGTGGCGAGTTCGATCTCGCGCGAGATCGCGCAAGGGCGTCTGAAACCCGGCGATCAACTGCCGACCGAACAGGCGCTGGCGACCACGTTCGGGGTCAGCCGCAACGTGGTGCGCGAAGCGATCGCCAGGCTACGCTCCGAAGGCCGCATCTGGTCGCAGCAGGGCAGGGGCGCCTTCGTCGCCGACGCAACCAATGCCACGGTGCTGACGATCGACTACGAGACCTTGCAGCGGGCGGATTCCTTCCGCAACCTGTTCGAGCTGCGCGG
>NZ_RZTO01000439.1:0-5189 GCF_003997225.1 Mesorhizobium sp. M2C.T.Ca.TU.002.02.1.1 | reverse complement strand
GCACAATATGGAGCGGCTGTTCGAACTGCGCTGCATCCTCGAGGCCGAGTCGGCGGCGCTGGCAGCGGCGCGGCGCGGCAAAGAACATCTCGATTCGATCAAGGCCGCGCTCGACCGTATGGGCGGCGAGGAGCGCTGGGAAGAAGGCAGCATCGACGCCGACCTGCTCTTCCATCGCGAGATCGCGCGCGCCACCGGCAACAGCTACATCCACACCTTCATTTCCTTCGTCTGCGAGCAGATCCGCCACTCGATCCACTACGCCCGCATGACCAACCCGCTGCACGACCTCGTCGAGATCAATGTCGGCGAGCATGTGCGCATCTACGAGGCGCTTGTGGCGGGCGATCCTGCGGCTGCGGAAGCGGCAATGCGCGCTCACATCGTCGGCGCCGCCAACCGCGTCGGCGTCAAGTTGCCTATCCACAAAGCTGGCGGAGCGAAATAGCCATGGCGGCAAGCATCACGCGCATCTCCGACGTCTGTCTGCTGGTGGAAGACATCGAGCGTACCGTTGACTTCTACGTCGACAAGCTCGGCTTCCGCCTGCGCCGCCGCGCCGAGGGCTTTGCCGATTTCCATGGCGAGGGCGTGACGCTCGCCGCTTGGGAACTCGACCACATCAACCGCCATACAGGCGTGTCGAACCTGAAGTCGCCGCGCCGCGCGCACAAGGTCTGCGTCGCAGTGCAGCTCGATGCGCCGGCCGACATCGACCGCATGCATGCCGAACTCAGCGCCAGGGGCGTGCCCTTCTACGGCCCGCCCGAAGACTACGTCTGGAATGCGCGCTGCGCCTATTTCACCGACCCGGACGACACACTTTGGGAGCTTTACGCCTGGCTCGACGGCGGCCCTGGCGACTACCACGACGAACAGCCGTAGACGACGCCGTACCGGAAGGGAGCGGCGCCTGAAGAAGAGACGAGAAAGTCTGCAACAGGAGCGAAAAATGAGTGGGAACAGGGACTTCGAATTGAATCGTCGCGTTTTCGTGAAAGGCGGCATGGCAGCCGTTGCGGCTGCGTCCGCCGGCATGCAGCTTGTGCTGACGCCCGGCGCGAAAGCCGCCGGCAAGGTCGTCATCCAGTATGACTGGCTGATGTCCAACGGCCAGATCGGCGATATCGCGGCCGTCGCCAACGGCTATTTCAAGGATGCCGGGCTGGAGGTCGAATTCAGCCCCGGCGGCCCTAACGCTTCGACCGTTCCGCCTGTCATTTCGGGGGCCGCGCAGCTTGGACAGTTCTCGGAAACGCCGCAGCTTTATTCGGCCCGCGCCAGCGGCGTGCCGATCAAGATCATCGCCTGCGGCTTCCGCACCGGTCCTTACGCACTGACGTCCAAGCCCGCAAAACCGATCCGCGGCGTCGCCGATCTCAAGGGCAAGAAGATCGGCATCCAGCCGACGGCGCGCTTCGTCATCGACGAGATCCTGGCCAAGAACGGCATCGATCCGTCGGAGGTGACCATCGTCAATGTCGGCTTCGACAAGGCGCCGCTGGTGCGCGGCGACGTCGACGCCATCGGCGGCTGGATCACCAACACCCAGGCGCTCAGCGTCGTCGGCGACGACCGCATCGACCTGCTGACGCGCGATCTCGGGCTGAGCTCCTACGCCGACGTCTATTTCGCCACCGACGCGGCGATCGAAAAGGACCCTGAGACGCTGGCGAAGTTCATCGGCGCTGTCGGCAAGGGCTGGGGCTGGGTGCACGCTAACCCGCAGGAAGCGGTCAAGAAGATGGTCGCCGCCTATCCGGAAATGGATCTCGGCTGGGAGGAAAAGACCGTCAATCTGGTGTTGAAACTCTCCTTTGACGGCGCCACCGCCAAGGACGGCTGGGGTACGTTCGATCCAGCCTCGATCGAGGAGCAACTGGCGCTGCTCGACAAGGTCGGCCAGTATCCGAACGGTCGCCCGGCCGCCAAGGATGTCTACACCACCAAGATCCTGGAGCTTTCGGCCGCCGACCGGCCCAAGCTCGACGCGCCCGCCGCGTGATGCCAAGCGCGATCGAAGCGCGACGGCTGGATGTCGGCTATGGCGGCCGGCAGACGGCCGTCAAAGTGCTCGCCGGCCTCGATTTGACCGTCGCGGCCGGTTCCTTCCTGTCGATCCTGGGGCCGTCCGGCTGCGGCAAGTCGACCTTGCTCCGCGTGGTGGCCGACCTGCTCGATCCGCTCGGAGGTACGATCAGCGTGCTTGGCGAAACACCGCACACGGTGCGCTCGCGCCGCGATGTCGGCTTCGTCTTCCAGGATTCGACCCTGCTGCCCTGGCGCACGGTGCGCGATAATGTGCGCCTGCCGCTCGGTGTCGGCCAGGGCAGCCTGACGCGCAAGATCGAGGACCGCAGCGCGGAACTGCTGGAATTGATGGGCCTCGGCGGCCTCAGTGAGCGCCTGCCGCATCAGCTTTCCGGCGGCCAGCGCCAGCGCGTGGCGATCGCGCGTGCCTTGCTCGGCGAGCCCAAATTGCTGTTGATGGACGAACCCTTCGGCGCACTCGACGAGATCACGCGCGACCGATTGAACGACGAGCTTCTCGCGCTCTGGCGGCGCACCGGCACGACGATCCTTTTCGTCACTCATTCCATCGCCGAGGCCGCCTATCTCGGCGAGCGCGTCATCGTGCTGGCCGCCAATCCTGGGCGCGTCGTCAAGGACCTCGACATGCGGCCCTTCAAGCAGGAAGGCAATCGCTGCAAGCGCGAGGATCCGGTGATCGTCGCCGCCATGGCCGATCTGCGCATGGCGCTGGAGCGCGCATCGTGAGACAGGCGCCGCTCTCTCCGCAAATGACCATTGCGCTCCCCGTCCTCGGCGCGGCTTCGATCCTGCTCGCCTGGCAATACTTGCTGCCGCTGCTCGGCGTGCCGGCCTATATCGTGCCGACGCCGACGGCGATATTCGGCGTCTTCCAGAAGAACTTTTCGCTCCTCATCGACAATCTGCGGCCGACCTTGATCGAGGCGCTGGCCGGTTTCGTCATCGGCAATCTGGCTGCCGTGCTGCTGGCCGTGCTCTTCGTCCACAGCCGCGTGCTTCAGGCCGCCTATTTCCCGATCGTGCTGTTCTTCAACACCATTCCGATCCTGGCGCTGTCGCCGATCATCATCCTGATCTTCGGTCTCGGCATGACGCCGAAGATCGTCATCGCCGCGGTGATCTGCTTCTTCCCGACGCTGGTGAACATGATCCGCGGCCTCGATTCGGCCAGCGACAACGAACACGAGCTGTTCCGGGTGCTGTCGGCGACACGCTCGGAGATTTTCTGGAGCCTGCGCCTGCCGCGCGCGCTGCCGATGCTGTTCTCCTCGCTCAGGATCGCGTCGGCCACCGCCGTGATCGGCGCCATCGTCGGCGAATGGATCGGCTCGGACAAAGGGCTCGGCGCGCTGATCATCCAGGCGACCTTCAACTACCAGTCCGACCGGCTTTATGCGGCGATCGTGCTGTCGTCGTCGCTGTCGATCGCGCTGTTCTGCCTCGTCGTCCTGATCGAGCGGCGAATCATCAAATACTGAGCAAGACGGCAGCCCGCGCCGTGTGCTCACATATCGAGATAGGAACAGCCTCCCGATCAGGCATTCATCGCGCATTTAATCCGCCTGCGGTAGGATGCCGGCGCACAACCAAACCGGGAGACAATTCGTGTTAAAAACTTTTCACGTCTCGATCCGGGCGACGCTGGCCTTGATATGCCTGGCCGGACTGGTCGCCGCGGCGTCCGCCCTTTTGCCCGCCTCCGCCTCGGCGCAGCAGCTGCGGCGATGCGCCAAGGAAGGCGGCATATGCCGCTTGCCCTATCCCACGGAAGTGGTTTACGGCGCCCGGGGCCGAACAACCTCGCGGTTTTTCGACCGTCAGGCCGTGCCGTGCTCGAATCGCCTTTTTGGCGATCCCGCTCCCGGCCGCGAGAAGGCCTGTTATTTCGTCGCGCGTGGCGGCGGCTATGGCGATGACGACAATTACGGGGACAATGACTACGGCTCACGCCCGGACCGCGGCGAATGGGTCGCCTGCGCCAGGGAGGGCGAATTCTGCGATTTCCGCGGCCGCGCGATGGTCAGATACGGCGCACGTGGCCAATACACGCAGGATGTTTTCAGGAACGGCGTTCGCTGCGGCAACAACGCTTTCGGCGATGATCCCGCCCCGGGCGCTCACAAGCGCTGCTACGTCCGGCAATAGCGGTCTGAACCCGGCTCATGACGGGGTGGCGGCTCTGCAAGGCCGCTGCCCCGTTCTACTTCCTGCTTGTCCAGCGGATTGGTGGGCGATGACGGGCTCGAACCGCCGACATCTTCGGTGTAAACGAAGCGCTCTACCAACTGAGCTAATCGCCCGCTTGAGCGCGGACCTTTAAGCAGTTAGGGCCGCATTCGCAAGGCCAAATGAAGGGATCGCGTGCGCCCTGCAATGCGGATTTCCCCAGTCTCGATGGCGCTGTCAAAAAACCTTCTCCTGATTGCTATAATGCTTGAATGCCGCGCTTGACACCCGCAGGCGAACCCCTTATCCAGCGCCCCAACGACGAACACGGCTGACACGTGCTCGTCAGTGCGCGGGTGTAGCTCAGTCGGTTAGAGTGCCGGCCTGTCACGCCGGAGGTCGCGGGTTCGAGCCCCGTCACTCGCGCCATTAGCTTCTTGAAATATTGTATTTTCTGAGCTCCCTGCTGACAATCCGACAGCGCCCGCCACCGCGTTGGTCGCCGCCGCTGCTGCCGCCTGAAAAAGCCGCGGTGAGGACCCGGGTCCGCGGTTGATCTGCTCGACCACAGCATGTCTCCCGAAAGCGGGAACCGGTTTCGGGACAAAGACATGCGCAAAGTCAAAAGCCTAAAGCGCAGGGAGGGAATCTGAAAGATCGCGACGCGCTCTAGGTCAAAAGGGCTTACCCTGCTGCCCATTCTTGCCCCGGCCAGACCGAGCTGCCCCTACGGAATAAGGGGCTATATCCTTTCGTTATTCGGACCTATGCCATTGGAAGAGAGGACCTCGGTCGATTGCGGACTTGCTGGCAAATCGACAGTCTGCGCCCGCGCCGGCTGATAAACCCCAAGCCCCCCGCCCATCGGTCGGTGCATAGCCCGGCTTGCGAGCCTGAAAAACAAAGCAAGCCGGGCTCGCTTGGACCGAAACTTAGTAGCACCCCATGATCACTTGCATGCTCATAGCATG
>NZ_RZTO01000438.1:0-5206 GCF_003997225.1 Mesorhizobium sp. M2C.T.Ca.TU.002.02.1.1 | reverse complement strand
ATCGAGAACCGCCCTGCCTTGTCGCGCTGGCATCCCGATCATAAGGACGCATTCGCGGCCTTCATGAATCGCTGACGGCCGCCTCAAGCCGCCGCTTTCTTCTTCGGGGCGTTCTTCCCGGCCGCGGTCTTCCTCGTGCCCGCGCCGGCGGTCTTGGGCGCATGCTTGGTAGCGTTCTTTGGCGCATGCCTGCCCCCGTTCTTTCTGGTCACGGCTTTGTCGGCTGCCTTTTCGGCGATCTCGCGATCATGCCGTTTCGCCGCCGCTTCGCATTTGGCACGGATCTCCTCGACTTCGGATTCGGTCAAATGTTCGATGCCGATGAAATGATTATGGGCGCGGCCGACCCTGATCAGCTCGTCCAACTTGGCCTGGATCGCCGCGCCGTCGCGATTCTGCGTGTTCTGGATCAGGAACACCATCAGGAAGGTGATGATGGTGGTGCCGGTGTTGATGACCAATTGCCAGGTGTCCGAGAACCCGAAGAACGGGCCGCTTGCCGCCCATGCAACCACGATCAGCACGCAGATGGTGAAGGTGGCCGGCAGGCCCGCCAGATGTGCCACCTGGTTGGCTATCCGCGTAAAAACTTTCTCGATCATGCAAGTCCCTCGAACCGTGGATGCGCAGGCATTTGCGAAGAAACAAGCTGCCGCCCGCTCCGGTTCCCATGGAACGAATCTTCATGCCCGCGCGCAGCCACAATCGGATACACGCGGAAAGCGCAGGCGCGTGAAAAAACACCTTATCCGTTTGTTTGCGATAGTGCCGGTGCAGGCCAGAAAGCCTGTTCCTTCCGCTTCACGGCGGTTTACCTCCAAGCCCCTTCCGCTGCGCCACCCCCGCATGGCGGAAGGGGCACTCACGATCAGAGCGCGGAGCATGACCATCGAAACGCCCCGTCCTGTCACGCGCTACCTTTCACCCGGATTGTTTGGCGGCGCCGCGTGTCTCGGCCTTCTGCTGGCCGGCGCTGCGGCAAAGGCCGATCCCGGAACGGGTCCGAAGATCACCGGCAGCATAGAACAGCACTGGACTACCAACGCGCTGGACAGTGATCGCGCCGTCACCGACTGGTACACGCTGCTGCGCGGCTCGATCGACCAGCAATGGGGCGATGCCGACGCCAATGCCAGGATCCATGCCGATTTCGAGGCATCGCGCTACAACAGGGCCTCGATCGAGGACGACCGCTCGCTGGCGCTGTCGGCGGAAGCTTTCCGGCGCTTGGAGGCAGGGCTCGAGCTGCGCGGAACGCTCAGCTATCGCGTGCTGAGCACCGGCGACGATCTGGAGATCGGCCCGCTCATCATCGGCACGCGTGAACTGAAGCAGATCCTCAGCGCTCAAGGGCAGTTCGGCATCGATCTCGGCAATGCGACCTCGCTCACCATCGAGGCCACGGAGAGCATCGAGAGGGTCGGCGACACCCATTTCCAGGACGATCTCATTTCGCCGACCAAGCTTCACGCCGACCGCATCCTCTCCCAGATGGCGGCAAGATTGACGCGGACCGTCGGCGAATACGCCTTCGGCGGCTCGACATCGGCGTTGCTGGCTTCGGTCGAACGTGTCGGCTTCCCGCCGCTCCAGCTTTCGTTTTTCCAGTACACCGCGCAGGCCGAAGCGGCTTTCAAGGGCAAGGACGGCTCGAGTTTCGGCCTGGCGCTCGGCGCGCAGTATCTGCGCGGCGCCGACGGCATCTACGAGCGTGTCTTGCCGGCCTGGCAGGCAAATTTCGTCAAACCGCTGCCGAAGGGATTCGAGTTGCGCGGCACCTGCTTCGGCCGTTACGAGACATCCGACACCGACGATCCGCTCGCCTCATGGCTGCGCCGCGCCGAGCTCGAGCTCGGCTTGAAGCTGCGCGAAAATCTTGCCGTCGGCACCGGGATATTTGCTCAACTCAAGGACAATCTGCTGCTTGAGAATGTCGAGCGCAGCAAGGGCGTCTATGCCGAGGCGACCTGGGGCGCGACCAGGTCGCTGAACATCGTGTTCCGGGTCGATTACGCGCAGAAAGTAAAGACCATTCTCGACGAGCATGAGAGCACGGTCGACGCCTTCGTCGGCGTGCGTACCAATATCTAGCGCTCGACGGAAACTCCCGACCAAGCCATCAGGCAGCGACCGGAAATGACAGACAGGAGGGTGTGCGAGCCCCTCCTGTCCGTTGCGGATGCTAGCTTTCCGCGCTTCTGCTCAGTGCCTCTTCAGCGAGTAGTTGTTGCTGCCGACGTTGACGCCGATCCCGCTGAGGATACCGGAAACGACATTGGTCTTGTTGCCGTTCAGAATGCCCGAAACGACGTTACCGTTGAGGATGTTGTTGCCGTTGAGCACGCCATTCAACGCGCCGAGATTGACGTTCGGCGACACGTTGATGAGGCTGCCCGAGCTACCACCCCAGCCACCGGCATGGGCGCCGGCGGACGAGAAGGAAACAACAACAGCTGCGGTGAGTGCAAATACGAACTTCTTCATGACTACTCTCCTTTGTTGCTTACGGTGTTTCCTTCAACTTCACCCCGATATTACCTCCAAGGGGACTTGTACATTTTGCGGAAATGCTTGCAACCGCAGAGTGATTAATCCGATCTATACACGTCGTTTTCCAATTTTTAACGCTAATATTTTACGTTAAAAACCTTGGTTACGGGCAATGGTAAATAGATCGGGGGGTGCAGGTAGATCAGGGGGTATTGTCTTCCCAGCGATCGAGAAAGGCTTCGATCGGCATAGCCTGGATGTCGGGGATTGCGCGCGCCAGCTTCTCGGGCGCCCAGTCCCACCAGGCCAGCGCTTCGATGCGCGCCGCGACGGCGGCGGAGAAGCGCCGGCGGAGCGGCTTTGCGGGAACCCCGGCCATGATCGTGTAGGGCGCGACGTCATGCGTCACAACGGCATTGGCGCCGATGACGGCGCCATTGCCGATCGTGACGCCCGGCATGACGACCGCGCCATGGCCGATCCAGACATCGTGGCCGACACCGACCGATTTCGCCTGCCGGCGCGCACGAAATTCGGTGTCGACGCCCAGCCAGCGGAAATACTCGTTCGGCCGGTAGCTGACCTTGTGCTGCGTCAGCCGCTCGATCGGGTGCTCGAGCGCGTTGATGCGGCTGTTGGCGGCGATCGAGCAGAACTTGCCGATCGTCGTGTAGATCGCCTCGCAATGACGTTCGAAATAGGAAAAGTCGCCGACGCTCACCTCGCGCAGGATCACCCGCTCGCCGATCGAGGCATAGCGGCCTAGCTTGCATCCCTTCAACTCCGCGGTCGGATGAATGCGCGGCTCGGGGTCCTTGAGGACGAGGTTTTCAGGACGGTCCATGAGGGGGCTTTACGCCGGCGGGGACGGCCCCGCAAGCGCGGCATGTCCTGTCGGGAAGCTATTGCGGCTTACCCTTGGTCCACACCACGTTCTGGCCGTAGAGCGGCACGGTCGTGATCGACATCTTCGCCGAGCCGTTCTGCACCTGGCGCGAATGCGACAGATAGACCAGCGTCTCGTTCTTCTTGTCGTAGATGCGGTTCACCACCTGCTTTTTCCAGATCAGGCTGAGGCCCTGCTTGAACACCTCCTCGCCGCCCTCGCTCATGTCGATGTCGCCGATGGTGATCGGCCCCGTCTGGCGGCAGGAAATCGAGGAATCGGAAGGATCCTCGAACCAGTTGCCCTTATGCAGCCGGTCGATGATGCTGCGGTCGAAATAGGCGACATGGCAGGTGACGCCGTCGACCTTCGGGTCCTTGATGGCGTCGACCATGATGTCGTTGCCGACCCAGTCGACACCCACTTTACCCACTTCGTCAGCCATGGCCGCGCCGGCGCTCAGGGCAAGACAGGCGGCGAACAAGCCGATCAGTTTTCGCAAGGAAGCCTCCTCGGTTCACGTTTGCCGATGTCAGGTGGGACAGGATCGTGGCGTTTGCAAGCCGCAATCGGACTGCACGGCCGCTTGCGGCAACGCGACATCTTTGCGCGCCCGGCGCCGACCCGTTAAGACTGTCGGCAAACTGGCTTTAGCCAAAGCAATGGCGACGGACATTCACTGATGATGCGTTCAATCCTGATCGGCATTCTCGTCCTGATGGTGGCGGGTATCGGCTGGCTGACATTCGACTGGTACCGCGGCCACTATGGCGGCGAGCCCTTCGGCGCGCCCTTCACCCTGGTCGACCAGAAAGGCGCGCCGATCACCGAAGCCGCCTTCAGGGGCCACCCGAGCGTCGTCTTCTTCGGCTTCACCCATTGCCCGGAAGTCTGCCCGACGACCCTGTTCGAGCTGGCCGGCTGGCTGAAGACGATGGGCGACAGCGGCAAGAACCTCAACGCCTATTTCGTCACCGTCGATCCGGAGCGCGACACGCCGGAGACGATGAACACCTATGTCAGCAACTTTTCCGACCGCATCACCGGGATCACCGGGGATCCGGACAAGGTGCATGCCATGGCCAAGGCCTTCGGCATCTATTGGAAGAAGGTCGACACCGGCGATGGCGACTACACGATGGACCATACGGCTTCGGTGTTGCTGCTCAATGCCAGGGGCGACTTCGCCGGCACCATCGCCTATGGTGAAAGCGCCGACACCGCGATCGCCAAACTGAAGCGGCTGGCTGCCGGCGGACAAAGCTGATGGGCCAGACCAGGCTCCACCTCACCGCCAACAAGATCGAGGCCGACCGCATCTTCGCGGCGCTCGACGCAGCCTTCGAGGATGACGGCCTGCCGATCGCCGTGCTGGAACTCGACGAGGACAACGACGTCCACGAAGTGTCGCTCTATGCCGATGGCGACGTCGATCCCATCGAGGCGCGGGTCAGGGATATCCTCGCCGGTCTCGGCTTGCCGAAGCCTGTCGAGCGCGAGGTCCTTCCCGATGTGGACTGGGTGTCGCGATCGCTGGAAGGCTTGAAGCCGGTGCGCGCCGGCCGCTTCCTCGTCCACGGCTCGCACGACCGCGCCAAGCGCCACGCCGGTGATCTCGCCATCGAGATCGAGGCCGGCCTTGCTTTCGGCACCGGCCATCACGGCACCACGGCCGGCTGCCTCGAAATGCTGGAGCAGGTGGTGCTGCGCGAGCGGCCGCGCAACGCGCTCGACCTCGGCACCGGCAGCGCGGTGCTTGCGATTGCGCTCGCCAAGCTCGCGCATATCCCGGTGCTGGCGACCGACATCGATCCGGTCGCCGTCCGTGTC
>NZ_RZTO01000437.1:0-5214 GCF_003997225.1 Mesorhizobium sp. M2C.T.Ca.TU.002.02.1.1 | reverse complement strand
GCCTTGAATAACAGGTGGCGGGCGCCCTTCCCGAGCGTGGCGGATGGGAGCAATATAGTTCTTTCATTGCGGATGAAGGCGATGCTGGAAGTCCCTGAGGATCGCGGCGCCCGCCACCTGTTATTCAAGGCCATAGACGAAGCGTTCAAGGCCGGAGATTCCGCGGCCCTGGCTGTTGCGCTTGGCGGTTCCGCGCGCTGGTTCGACGAGCGGATGCCGTTCGAGCTCGGCCTTGGCCATCCGCTGGAATACGCGATCTATTGGAGCCCGGCCGCGTTCATCACCGCGCTTCTCGATGCCGGCTCGAACCCGAACTATGAAGATCTGGCCGGCTTCCCTTCACTCATTGCCGCGTTGTCGACGGAACGGCCGGACCGGCTGGACGTCGTCCATATCCTGCTCGAGCATGGCGCCGACCCGGATATGCGCGGGGTGAACGACTGGACGCCCCTGCACTATGCGGTGTCCCGGCGCGACGCCGAGGCGATCCGTCTGCTGCTGCTGGCGGGCGCGGATCCGTCACTGCGAACCCGCATCGACGACTATGAAACGGCGCTGGAAGGCGCGGAAGAAGCCGGGTTCGAAGCCGGCGTCTTTCTGCTGCGCGAAGCGCTGAACAATCGCCGTGTATGATGGATGGCTGTCCGCCGCCGTCACACGGCCTTGAGCTTGGCCTTGAAGCGTTCTGCGTTGGCCACGTAGTGCGCGGCCGAGACGCGCAGCCGCTCGACCGCCGCTTCGTCCAATGTCCTGATCACCTTGGCGGGCGAACCGACGATCAGCGAATTGTCCGGAAACACCTTGTTTTCCGTCACCAGGGCGCCGGCGCCGACCAGCGAGTTGTTGCCGATCCTGGCGCCGTTGAGCACGACCGCGCCCATGCCGATCAGGCTGTTGTCGCCGACCGTGCAGCCGTGCAGCAGCGCCCTGTGGCCGATCGTGCAGCCTTTGCCGATGGTCAGCGGAAAGCCCGGATCGGTGTGCATGATCGTGTGTTCCTGCACATTGGTGTCGGCGCCGATCGTAATGGGCTCGCCATCGCCGCGGATCACGACACCGAACCAGAAGCCGACATTGCGGCCGATCCGGATGTTGCCGATCAGCGTGGCGTCCGGCGCAATCCAGTTCGTATCGGCGTCCTCGAACTCGGGCGCTTTCCCATCGATCGCATAGACCGGCATTGTTCGTCTCCGAATCGTCTCAACCAGCAAATTCGAAGGACCCTAAGTTCTCGGTCGCCCAGGATGCAATGGCGATGAGCACGACGCCGAGCGCCAGCGCCCAGGCGATGGCCGTGCAACCGCAGGACAACAGCGCCATCGTGCCGATGCGGCCCTCGCGGCGGGCGGCCAAGGCCTCGTTGGTGAGCATGAACGGACCGGCGCAGGCCGTTGCCGCAAGCGAACGCAGGATATGGACCGGCGAAACATAGGGTTCGGCAAAGGCCAGGCGCCGACCGGACAACAGTTCCATGGCCGATCCGGCCAGTCCGCAAGCCGTGACGCCAACCGCAAACGCGTAAAGAACAAGCACAACGGGACCCATGTTTACCAACCATTTACCATGAAAACGCACAGTCGTGCCAACGCGCTGCAAGAGCCATGCCGCGCCGGTTGTGCCGCCGAAGGACAGGCGGGCGGATCGGGAAAGAGCGAATGAGACAGGCAAATGTCGCCGAGAGTCCGGACTTCGAGGTCGTCGATTCGACCTTGATGAAGCGGGTCTTCTATATTTTCGCGGCGCTGGCGCTGCTCTCGGTTGCGATCAGCGTCGGCGGCAAATGGCTTGGACGGTCGATCGCCATGGCCGGCTATACGGACGATACGACGGTGCGCCAGATCGTCATGGGCAACAATCTCATCAGCGTGCCGGCAAACTTCATCCGCTTCGACCAGGCCAGGCGCGACGGCATCGCCTCGCGGCTCGATCTCTACCTGCGCTATCCCGAGATGGACGGCTACAGCACGGCCGCGCGCGACGACTTCAACCACACGACGACCAGGAAGATCATCTTCCTGTCGTTCGAACCGCGGATGATGTCGCGCGACATGAGCGGCCGCTTCGCGCCGATCTACAGCGCCCTGATCCAAAAGCCGGGCACGCCCGGCCCAGGCGGCACGACGGTTTACGCCTTCACGGAAAAATCAGGCTATCTCAACGAGGTGCTGGCCGTCGCCGAACGTCCCGGCAAGGATCCGTTCGTCGCCCGCTGCCTGAGCGGGCCGAGCGCGGAGGAATCGCTGGCGCCTTGCGAGCGCGACATCCAGGTCGGCGACGATCTCAGCCTCACCTACCGTTTTCCACGCGAGCTGCTGGCGAACTGGCCGGCGCTCGACGCGGCGATTGCGGCGAAGGTCGCGAGCATCCTGAAGACCGGGCACTGACGCTGGCGGCTAGCCGGCTATCCAACTAGATCATTTCGGCGCGCAGCCGGCGCTTCAATCGGCAATCTGGCTCAACGCTTCGGCCTCAAGGGCGTCAAGATACCGACTGGCATCGGACCGACAAGGCGCGCTAATGGTCTGCCATGACGCCAGCCTATCTCGCCTTCGACCCGACCAGTCGCCGCCTGCGGCTCGACCCGCATGAGCCGGCCTTCGTGCAGAACCCCTATGAGGCCTACGCCTTCCTGCATGGCGCCGCGAACGCCTTCTTTTGGGAAGACTACCGCTTCTGGTGCTTTGGCGGCTTCGACGATGTGAATCGGTTGCTGCGCGACCGCCGTTTCGGCCGGCAGAATCCGGCGGGGATTCCCGACAGCCGCGGCGTCGGCGACGACCGCTCGCATCTTGCCGCCTTCGACGCGATCGAGGCCAATTCCATGCTGGAGCTCGAGCCGCCGGTGCATACGCGGCTCAGAACGCTGGTCAACCGCGCCTTCGTCTCGCGCCAGGTCGAGCGGCTCAGACCACGCATCGAGGTGCTGGCCAACGAATTGATCGACCGCTTCGAGCCAGAAGGCGTTGACCTTCTGCCCGCTTATGCCTCGCCTTTGCCGATCACCATCATCGCGGAAATGCTTGGCGTGCCGGTCGAGATGGGGCCGCAATTGCTGGACTGGTCGCATCAGATGGTCGCCATGTACATGCATGGCCGCACGCGCGAGACCGAGGACACGGCCAACCGCGCCGCGCGCGATTTCGCGGCTTTCCTGCGCGGCTATGTCACCGAGCGGCGCAAGAAGCCGGGCGAAGACCTGCTGTCGCTCTTGATCGAGGCGCAGGACAACGGCCAGAAGCTGTCGGAAGACGAGCTGGTGTCCTCGGCCATCCTGCTCCTCAATGCCGGCCATGAAGCGACCGTGCACCAGACGGGCAATGCGGTGCGCTCGATCCTGGCCCAGGGCGGCGATCCGCGCCGGTTCTTTGAAACGCCGGAGAAAAACGTCGCGGCGGTCGAGGAATGCCTGCGCTTCGACGCGCCGCTGCACATGTTCCTGCGCTATGCCTATGAGGAGATCGAAATTTCGCCGGGAATCCTAATCAAACCCGGCGAGATGGTGGCGCTGCTGCTCGGCATGGCCAATCACGACCCGCTGGCTTTCGCCGAGCCCGACACCTTCCATCCGGCCCGCGCGGACCAGAAGAATGTCTCCTTCGGCGCCGGCATCCATTTCTGCATCGGCGCGCCACTGGCCAGGCTGGAGCTGCAGGTGTCGTTGAAGACGCTGTTCGACCGGCTGCCGGATCTACGCCTGGCGGAGGCGCCGCGTTTCCGCGACACGTATCACTTTCATGGCTTGGAACGGGTTGCGGTCGCGTTTTGAGCCGAGGCCTACGCGACTTCGTCATCCTTGGACGTAGCGACGCAAAGCGGAGCGAAGAACCGAGGATCCATTCCGTGACCTTGGCCGAAGGATGCAGCGGAGCAGAATTCTGCACCGTGGCAGCGGCCCTCAATGTCACGGAATGGATTCTATGGTCTGCGCGCGTCGCGTCGCTCCTTGCTCCGCCATAGAATGAGGACGCGATGGGCGTTCTGCCCAATCTCCAACGCAAGAAGAGCCCGCTACAAGAAGCGCAATCAAAGCTTGATCACATATTCCTTGCGCGTCGTCTCCAGCACCTCCCAGGTGCCCTTGAAGCCTGGCCGCAAGACGAAGCTCTCGCCCGCCCGCACGGTGCGCACCTCGCCGCCGTCCTCAGCGATCACCGATATCCCGGACAGGATGTGGCAGAATTCCCATTCGTCATAGACGATGCGCCATTTGCCCGGCGTCGCTTCCCAGATGCCGGCATAGAGGCCGCCGTCGCGCTCCTCGACATTCCAGGTCCGGAATTTCGGATCGCCCGACAGCACGCGATCCGGCGCCGGCGCGCCGGCCTCCGGTTCGACGCTGTCGACATTGACGGCAAGGAAGGCCGGCATATCAGACCTTGCCGAGCGCCTGTTCGAGATCGGCGACGATATCGTTGACGTCCTCGATGCCGATCGACAGCCGCACCGTATCCGGCCCGGCGCCGGCCTTGACCTTCTGCTCGTCGGACAGCTGTCGGTGCGTGGTCGAGGCCGGATGGATGACCAGCGATTTGGTGTCGCCGACATTGGCGAGATGGGAGAACAGTTCCAGCCCCTCGACGAACTTGACGCCGGCCTCATAGCCGCCCTTGAGGCCGAAGGTGAAGACCGCACCCGCGCCCTGCGGCGAATATTTCTTCTGCAGCGCGTTGTTCTTGTCGCCGGGCAGGCCGGGATAATTCACCCAGGCGACCTTGGGATGGTTGGAGAGCCAGCCCGCAACGCTCGCCGCGTTGTCGCAATGACGCTGCATGCGCAGCGGCAAGGTCTCCAGCCCGGTCAATATCAGGAAAGCATTGAAGGGTGAGATGGCCGGGCCGATGTCGCGCAGACCGAGCACGCGCGCGGCAATGGCGAAGGCGAAATTGCCGAAGGTCTCGTGCAGGACGAGGCCGCCATATTCAGGCCGCGGCTCCGACAGCATCGGGTATTTGCCCGACTTCGACCAGTCGAAGGTACCGCCATCGATGATGGCGCCGCCGATCGAATTGCCGTGGCCGCCGATGAATTTGGTCAGCGAATGGACGACGATGTCGGCGCCGTGCTCGATCGGCCGCACCAGATAGGGCGAGGCCAGCGTGTTGTCGACGATCAGCGGCAGGCCGTGCTTGCGGGCGATGTCGCCGATCTTCTCGATGTCGACGAAGATGCCGCCCGGATTGGCGAGGCTTTCGATGAAGATCGCCTTGGTCCCTG
>NZ_RZTO01000436.1:0-5219 GCF_003997225.1 Mesorhizobium sp. M2C.T.Ca.TU.002.02.1.1 | reverse complement strand
TCCATCCCGATCAGCGCCGGCGGTTGCGCGGCGAAGAACTTCGCCACCTGCGCGCGGCGCAGTTGACGCTGCACCACCACGCGCCCGCTCGCATCCACGCCGTGCACCTGAAACACATTCTTGGCCAGATCGATACCAAATCTGATAACTTGCATGACGGACGGTCTCCTCTGCTGGAGGTTAATCACAGCCCAGTTTGGCACATTCGATGCCGCGAGGGGCCGTCCACCCATCATCCTAGGGCGAAGCAAGAAGCGAAGCGACGAGCGCAGACCATAGAATCCATGCCGTGACCTGTGAGCGTCGCGGCGGCGCAGAAGGCCTTCGTTCTGCACCGCCTTTGCCATTCGCGCGAGGTCACGGAATGGATCCTCGGGTCTCCGCGTCCGCTTCGCTCCCGCTCCGCCCGTGGATGACGAAGTTCGGGCGCTTGGGCCAATCTCGAAGGTTGCGATTGCCACCGAAGGAGACCGCAGGCTCTCGCCGCGGGTCGGCTTCCAACTTCCGTCGCGATCCTACGCTGGCCGCTTCTTCTGCTTCTTGCGCTTTGCCGGCCCATCGAACTTTGGCCCGTCGAACTTTGGTTTGTCGAACTTCGCCTTGCCTGGCTTCTTTGCCCAGGGTTTCGCCTCGCCGCCAGGCTGCCGCTCGCCCGGCGCCCGCTTCTCGAATCCGGCCTTCTGGTCGAATGCGTGCTTGCCGCGATGCGGCTTCTTGTCTGGCTTCGGTGGCTGGTAGCCGGCGCGCGACAGGTCCGGCGTGCCATCGATGCGCCGGACCGCGATGCTGCCCTGCAGCTTGCGATCGGGGCCGATCGCGGCGACGAACCGGTCGGCCCAGTCGGCGGCGATCTGCACGAAGGTCTCTTCCGGCTGCATCTTGATGGCGCCGATCTCGCGCTTGGACATGCCGGCGGTGCGGCACAGCATCGGGATCAGCCAGCGCGGCTCGGCATTCTGCCGGCGGCCGACCGAGAGCGAGAACCAGACGCTGTCGCCGAAATCGTCGCGGCGCGCGGGTGCCTCGTTGCGGCGTGCGAACTTTTCCTTCGACGGCGCGAAAGGCGCGACATCGATCAGATCCTCGGGCGCCGAGCGGCTTCCCCGGCAAAGCCGCACGAAGGCGGCGGCCACCAGTTCGGCGCCGTGCCGTTCCAGAAGCGCGGCGGCGAAGTCGCGCTCCTCGTCCTTCACCGGCTCGCCGAAGGACGGGTCGGCCAGGATGCGCTCGTCGTCGCGCCGCAGCACCTCGTCGGCCGAGGGCGGGCTCGCCCAGGTCGCGGTGAGGCCGGCATTGGCGAGCAGCCGCTCGGTGCGCCGGCGGGCATTGCCGGGCACGATCAGCGCGCTCACCCCTTTTCGTCCGGCACGCCCGGTGCGGCCGCTGCGATGCAGCAGCGTCTCCGGGTTGCTCGGCAGGTCGGCGTGGATGACGAGATCGAGATTGGGCAGGTCGATGCCGCGTGCCGCGACATCCGTCGCGATGCAGACCTTGGCGCGGCCGTCGCGCATCGCCTGCAGGGCGTGGCTGCGCTCGTTCTGGCTGAGCTCGCCGGACAGCGCCACGACAGAGAAATTGCGGTTGTTGAAGCGCGCCGTGAGGTGGTTCACCGCCGCGCGGGTGTTGCAGAACACCATCGCGTTGGCTGCCTCGTAATAGCGCAGCACGTTGATGATGGCGTTCTCGCGATCGGCGGGCGCGACGGAAAGCGCGCGGTATTCGATGTCGAGATGCTGCTTTTCCTCGCCGCCGGCCGTGATGCGCACGGCGTCGCGCTGATAACCCTGCGCAAGCGTGGCGATGGAGCGCGGCACGGTGGCGGAAAACATCAGCGTGCGGCGTTCGGCGGGCGCGGCGTCGAGGATGAATTCGAGGTCCTCGCGAAAGCCGAGATCGAGCATCTCGTCGGCCTCGTCCAGCACCACGGCTTTCAGCGCCGACATATCCAGCGCGCCGCGCGTGATGTGGTCGCGCAGCCGGCCGGGCGTGCCGACGACGATATGGGCGCCGCGCTCCAGCGCGCGCCGCTCGGTGCGCATGTCCATGCCGCCGACGCAGGAGGCGATATGCGCCCCGGTCAGTTCATAGAGCCATTCCAGCTCGCGCCGCACCTGCAGCGCCAGCTCGCGCGTCGGCGCCACGACCAGTCCCAGCGGCACGCCGGCATCGCCAAAGCGGTCGGCGCCGCCAAGCAGGGTCGGGGCCACGGCAAGGCCGAAGGCGACGGTCTTGCCGGAGCCGGTCTGCGCCGACACCAACGCGTCGGCCTCGCCGAGTCCAGGCTCCAGCACCGCCTTCTGCACCGGCGTCAGCGCCGAATAACCGCGCTTTTCCAGCGCCTCTGCCAGCGCAGGAACGATCGTTTCGATACTGGACATTTTCTTCTTTCGGAATTCGGGGGTCTGTGCTCATCACGGAGCACAAGGCCGGCACTGCGCCGGCCAAAGGATATTTCCGGCGTTCCTACTTCCTGCGGCCGTCATTGTACAGAGCAGGCGGCACCGCCTTTCCCTTCTCCCCTTGCGGGAGAAGGTGGATCGGCGCGCAGCGCCGAGACGGAAGGGGTGTTCCAGCGAAGTGAGACGCTGGCTGGCGTTCGATACTTCAACGCGGCGATCCTTCCAGCACCCCTCATCCGACCGAGCTTCGCTCGGCCACCTTCCCCCACAAAGGGGGAAGGGGAGGGCCGCGCTGGCAATTGACTCTTTCCGCAAACCGCGTAAAAGCCCGCGTCGAACGGGATCGTTATTCGATGCGCGGCCTTTTGATGGCTCTTCTTGCATTCGATGCCCCCGGCCGCGATGCACAACATCGGGCCGGGCGCTTCGGCGCGTCCGTCCGTTCCAGCAAAACTACGGCCAAAACCACCACCAAAACGGTGTGATTCCCTTGGCCTAACCACCCTCTCCCGGGTCCGGCCCGGGGGACGAAACCCGCAACAGGCCGGCGGGTTTTCTCCAACAACCAAGCGGAGAGGGACAGGAGATATCAGATGAGTTTCAAGGTTGCGGTAGTCGGCGCCACGGGCAATGTGGGCCGCGAAATGCTCAACATTCTGGACGAGCGCGGCTTCCCGGTGAGCGAAGTGGTGGCGCTGGCCTCGCGGCGCAGCCAGGGCACCGAAGTGTCCTTCGGCGACCGCACGCTGAAGGTCAAGGCGCTCGACACCTACGACTTTTCCGACACCGACCTCTGCGTCATGTCGGCCGGCGGCAACGTGTCCAAGGAATGGTCGCCCAAGATCGGCAAGCAGGGCTGCGTCGTCATCGATAATTCCTCGGCCTTCCGCTACGATCCGGACGTGCCGCTGATCGTGCCGGAGGTGAACCCGGACGCGGTCTCGCTGTTTACGCGCAAGAACATCATCGCCAATCCGAACTGCTCGACGGCGCAGCTGGTCGTGGCGCTGAAGCCGCTGCATGATGTCGCCACCATCAAGCGCGTCGTCGTCGCCACCTACCAGTCGGTGTCGGGCGCAGGCAAGGAAGGCATGGACGAGCTCTTCACCCAGACGCGGGCGGTGTTCGTCGCCGACCAGGTCGACGTCAAGAAGTTCACCAAGCGCATCGCCTTCAACGTCATCCCGCATATCGACGTCTTCCTCGACGACGGCTTCACCAAGGAAGAGTGGAAGATGGTGGCCGAGACCAAGAAGATGCTCGACCCCAAGATCAAGCTGACGGCGACCTGCGTGCGCGTGCCGGTGTTCATCGGCCATTCGGAAGCGGTCAACATCGAGTTCGAGAAGCCGATCACGGCGGATGAGGCGCGCGAGATCCTGCGCGAGGCGCCCGGATGCCAGGTGCTCGATAAGCGCGAGGACGGCGGCTACATCACGCCGCTGGAATCGGCCGGCGAGGATGCCACCTTCATCTCGCGCATCCGCGAGGATTCGACCGTCGACAACGGCCTGTCGATGTGGGTCGTCTCCGACAATCTGCGCAAGGGCGCGGCGCTCAACGCCGTGCAGATCGCTGAGCTCCTGGTCGAGCGCGGCCTGATCCAGCCGAAGAAGAAGGCGGCCTGACGGGGTTTCTTTCGCTCACGGGCCGTATCGCCGCTGCCGCGGCAGGCCCTCGCGCTCGCGAAACTGCATGACGGGTTCGAGCCCGGTCGGGATCGGCACGCCAGGCGCCAGCGTGGCGAACAGGTAGGTCCTGGCAAGCAGTCGGGGCGTCATTGACGCCAACAGCCTTTGCAGATCGGTCTCGCCGGTCATCCTGTTTCCTTGCGCTCGATTCATTCCCACTGAATTTGGAAAAGCGCGACCCACCCTGTAGGATCGCCGCGGGGTTCTCCGTCCTTGGTCCGAAGCTGGCAGAAAGCCAGCCCTGGAATCAACAGGAGGGAACATCCATGAGCATTTCCGAAGCCGCGCCTGCTTCAAAAGGCGCTTTGTGGACCGGGCGCGCGCTCAGCGCCGTGGTCGTCCTGTTCATGATCTTCGACGGCGTCATCAAGCTGCCGCCGCTCGAAATCGTCACCCAGACGATGACCGAACTCGGTTGGCCGGCCGACGCCAATGTCGCGCGGCTGCTCGGCGTCGTCGGGCTGATCTCGACCGCGCTCTATGCCCTGCCGCGCACCTCCGTGCTCGGCGCCATCCTGCTCACCGCCTATATGGGCGGCGCGATTTCGACCCATGTGCGGATCGGCAACCCGCTGTTCTCGCACACGCTGTTCGGTGTCTATCTCGGCGTTATCCTGTGGGGCGGTCTTTTCCTGCGCGACGCCAGGGTGCGCGCGCTGATCCCGTTCTCGCGATAGGGAGAAAAGAGATGTTTGCCACCATCCTCATCGTCCTGGTCGTCGTCATCGCCGCCGTGCTCGTCTATGCCGCGACCCGGCCGAACGATTTCGTCGTCACTCGCTCGGCCGCCATCAAGGCGCCGGCGGAGACGATCTTCCCGCTCATCAACGATTTCCGGCGCTGGCCCGAATGGTCGCCCTTCGAAAAGCTCGACCCTCAGATGCAGCGCACGCTGTCCGGCGCCGACAGCGGCAAGGGCGCGGCCTATGCCTGGGAAGGCAACTCCAAGGCCGGCAAGGGCCGTATGGAGATCACAAATTCGGTGCCGTCGTCGCAGGTCGCGCTCAAGCTCGATTTCGAGAAGCCGTTGCGGGCCAACAACACCGTGGACTTCACGCTTTCGCCCTCCGGCGAGGGCACAACCGTCACCTGGGCGATGCGCGGCGCGAGGCCCTTCATCGCCAAGCTG
>NZ_RZTO01000435.1:0-5228 GCF_003997225.1 Mesorhizobium sp. M2C.T.Ca.TU.002.02.1.1 | reverse complement strand
GATCAGCCGGGACCAGTTGGTCCAACGTTACCATCTCGAGCGCGGTCTGTTCGGGGGCGGGTCGCTTCAACATGACCCAGTGAATCAAAAACCCCCGGCTAACGCCAGGGGTTTGTCAGCAGTCTGAGCCCGCCGCAAGGCGGGCTTTTTCGTTGCCGGGCGGCCGTTCGGACAACGGCGTTCGCTCTAAAATTGTATAGATTCGTGGTTAATCGGTACGGTTAAACGGCCTTTAACCTTTGCAATTCATTATCCACACCCGAGGCAACCATCTTCGGGCGTCGTCCCGAGGCTTCTTAGGGGTGACAGCATGTTCAATATAAAGAGAATGGCAGTGCTTGCCGCGCTGTTCGCGGGGCTAGCCGGCCCGGCGCTGGCGGCCGATCTTCCGCAACCGATCGAAGAGGCGCCGCCGCCGGTCGTCGAAGCGCAGCCCGTCGATGTCGGCGGCTGGTATATCCGCGGCGACATCGACTATCACAAGTCTACCGTGCGCGGCATCGACTATGCGACCTATACCGTCGATCCCTGTAATTGCGGCGACGTCATCGTCGGCGGCAAAAGCTTCGATTTCGGCAAGCTGAAGGGCGGCTTCTCGCTCGGCGGCGGTGTCGGCTACAAGATCAACGACTACTTCCGCACCGACGTGACCGCCGACTACTGGTTCAAGTCGAACTTCAACGGCCAGACCTCGGATCTCGTCTCGACCTCGACCGAAGTGTCGAACATGAGCGCCCTGTTGCTGCTCGCCAACGCCTATGTCGATATCGGCACCTGGCATGGCATCACGCCCTATGTCGGCGCCGGTATCGGCGGCGCGCACGTCAAGTGGGACACGGTCCACGATCCGAACACCACCGAGACCAATCCCGGCTCCTCCAACTGGCGCTTTGCCTACGCTCTGATGGCCGGCGCTTCCTACTGCCTGACCGACAGGGTTATCCTCGACGCCGGCTACCGCTTCTCCCACATCCAGGGCGGCCGCATGTTCGACTGGGATGCGAGCAGCGCCGGACCGGGCTTCGATCGCGGCATCAACACCCACGAAGTGCGCGGCGGCCTGCGCTACCAGTTCGGCGGCAACAATGGTTGCGCCGCACCGGTGGTCGCCTATCAGCCGGAACCGGAACCGATCTACACCAAGTAATCGTTTCCTAGTCCTGTAACTTCAAAAGCCGCCCGGCATCAGCCGGGCGGCTTTTCGTTTATGCAACGTCGGTAAATATCGATCGAAATCAATTTGGTAACCGGCTGTTATCCTTAACCGGCACTTAACCACTATGGTTAACAATAGGATCTTGAAACGGCGCCCGCGTTCGTGATTGGCGCCAATTTCAGGAGCCGGGGACCATGACATCCAGATCGCGTATCGCGTCAGCGCTTGCCGCAACCATCCTGCTGCCGATGACGCCGGCGCTGGCGGCGGACTACGATCCGCCGATCTATGTCGACCAGGCGCCGGACTACCAGCCGGTCGAGGTCGGCTCGGGCTGGTACCTGCGTGGCGATGTCGCTTATCTGCCGCAGAAGAGCTTCAAGAACGGCGATTTCACCTTCCCGCCAACGATCACCAACAATAAGAGTTTCAGCGAGAGCGAAGACGCTGTCTTCGGCAGCATAGGCTTCGGATATCACTTCAACGATTACCTACGCGCCGATCTCAATCTCGGTTATTTGCCCGGCAACAAAGCCAGCTTCAGCTACGATGACACAGCGACCGCGACGCCGTCGGCAGTCGGGTTCGGAAACCTGAAGAACTATGCGTTCTCTGGCATAGTTAACGGCTACGTCGATCTTGGCACATATGTAGGCATCACGCCTTATGTTGGCGCCGGCATTGGTGTTGTTCGCAGCACACGCAAGCTTTCGGCCACATACACGGATGTCAATGACCCCGCCAACAACTTCACCGTCGATGATAATAAATCCCGGTACTCTCTCGCCTATACGTTGAATGCTGGCTTTGCCTATCAAGTGTCCAAGAACGTGCTGATCGACCTCGGATACCAATATTTCTCCGCTCCCGATGCGGAATACGTTACCGCCGCAAGCCTTACTTCTTTCCCTGTCCACAAGGGGATCAGCAATCACCAGGTTAAGCTCGGGCTGCGCTACGATCTCTGGTGAGCCACGCAGGCTGAGAGGTTTCGACGGCGGGTCCTAAGGGCCCGCCGTTCTCCTTTCGGATCGAGCGCCAGTTGGAGCGAATATCCCGACAGCGACAAAAACTTTGCTCTTGACGCCGAAGCCTTGAGCGCATATCGCCGTCCGTGGGCCACCCCTCCCCAACGAGGGGCCACTATCTGGAAGGATAGACCACGATGACGACACCTACCAAGCCCGGACTCCGTCCGGCAAACCCCAATTTCTCTTCAGGTCCCTGCGCAAAACGTCCCGGCTGGTCGGCCGAGGCGCTGAAAGCCGCCGCGCTCGGGCGCTCGCACCGCGCCAAGATCGGGAAGGCCAAGCTCGAACAGGCGATCGAGCTGACGCGCGAAATCCTCAAGGTTCCCGCGAGCTATCGCATCGGCATCGTGCCGGCATCGGACACCGGCGCGGTCGAGATGGCGCTATGGTCGCTGCTCGGCGAGCGCGGCGTCGACATGGTCGCCTGGGAGAGCTTCGGCTCCGGCTGGGTGACGGATGTCGTCAAGCAGCTCAAGCTCGCCGATGTGCGCAAATTCGAGGCCGGCTACGGCAAGCTGCCCGACCTCAAGCAGATCGATTTCGACCGCGACGTCGTCTTCACCTGGAACGGCACGACTTCGGGCGTGCGCGTGCCCAACGGCGATTTCATTCCCGCGAACCGCAAGGGCCTGACCATCTGCGACGCCACCTCGGCTGCGTTCGCGCAAAGGCTCGATTTCGAGAAGCTCGATGTCGTCACCTTCTCCTGGCAGAAGGTGCTGGGCGGCGAGGGCGCGCATGGCATGCTGATCCTGTCGCCCCGCGCCGTCGAGCGGCTGGAGACCTACAAGCCGGCCTGGCCGCTGCCGAAGATCTTCCGCCTCACCTCGGGCGGCAAGCTGATCGAGGGCATCTTCAAGGGCGAGACCATCAACACGCCGTCGATGCTGTGCGTGGAGGACTATCTCGATGCGCTCCACTGGGCGAAATCGATCGGCGGGCTCGATGCGCTGATCGCCCGCGCCGACGCCAATGCCGCGGTGCTCGACCGGTTTGTTGAGACGTCGCCGTGGCTCGGTCATCTCGCCGTCGATCCGGCGACACGCTCGAACACGTCCGTGTGCCTCTCCTTCACCGATCCTGACGTCGCGGCGCTCGACGCCGACGGCCAGGCGGCTTTCGCCAAGGGCATCGTGTCAGCGCTCGACAAGGAAGGCGTCGCTTACGACATCGGCTCCTATCGCGATGCCCCGCCCGGCCTGCGCATCTGGTGCGGCGCAACCGTCGAGACCTCCGATCTCGAAGCGCTGCTGCCCTGGCTCGACTGGGCCTTCGCCACGCAGAAGGCATCGCTGAAAGCAGCGGCCTGAGTTTCAGGGCGGCCCGCGGGCCGCCATTTCCCGACACATCCATTTCCACGTCAAGGAGGCCGCAATGGCGCCCCGCGTTCTCGTTTCGGATAAACTTTCCACCACCGCCGTGCAGATCTTCAAGGATCGCGGCATCGACGTCGACTATCTGCCCGATCTCGGCAAGGACAAGGAAAAGCTCGCCGAGGTGATCGGCCAGTATGACGGCCTGGCCATCCGCTCGGCGACCAAGGTCACCGAGAAGCTGATCAATGCCGCCACCAGACTCAAGGTCGTCGGCCGCGCCGGCATCGGCGTCGACAATGTCGATATCCCGGCCGCCAGCCGCAGGGGTATCATCGTGATGAACACGCCCTTCGGCAATTCGATCACCACGGCGGAGCACGCGGTCGCCATGATCTTCGCCCTGGCGCGCCAGATCCCGGAGGCCAACGCCTCGACGCATGCGGGAAAATGGGAAAAGAACCGCTTCATGGGCATCGAGATCACCAGCAAGACGCTGGGCGTGATCGGCTGCGGCAATATCGGCTCGATCGTCGCCACGCGCGGCGTCGGCCTGAAGATGCATGTCGTGGCCTTCGATCCGTTCCTGTCGGACAGCCGCGCCGAGGAGCTCGGCGTCGAGAAGGTCGAGCTCGACGACCTCTTCGCCCGCGCCGATTTCATCACCTTGCACACGCCGCTGACCGACAAGACGCGCAACATCATTGACGCGGCCGCGATCGCCAAGATGAAGGACGGTGTTCGCATCATCAATTGCGCCCGCGGCGGGCTGGTCGTCGAGGCCGACCTGGTCGCCGCGCTGAAGAGCGGCAAGGTGGCCGGCGCCGGCATCGACGTCTTCGAGGTCGAGCCGGCGGAAAACAACCCGCTGTTCGGCATGGAGAATGTCGTGGCGACCCCGCATCTCGGCGCCTCGACCACCGAGGCGCAGGAGAATGTCGCGCTGCAGGTGGCCGAGCAGATGAGCGACTATCTGATCAAGGGCGCGGTCTCCAACGCCATCAACATGCCCTCGATCACCGCGGAGGAGGCGCCGCGGCTGAAACCCTTCGTCAAGCTCGCCGAAGTGCTCGGCGCCTTTGTCGGCCAGGTCACCGAGGACCCGATCAAGGAGGTCGAGATCCTGTTCGACGGCTCGACCGCGACGATGAACACACGCGCGCTGGTGAGCGCGGCGCTCGCGGGCCTGATCCGGCCGCAGGTCGCCGACGTCAACATGGTGTCGGCGCCGATCATGGTGAAGGAGCGCGGCATCATCGTCGCCGAGGTCAAGCGCGACAAATCGGGCGTGTTCGACGGCTATATCAAGCTCACCGTCAAGACCGAGCACATGACGCGCTCGATCGCCGGCACCTGCTTCTCCGACGGCAAGCCGCGCTTCATCCAGATCAAGGGCATCAATCTCGATGCCGAGGTCGGCCAGCACATGCTCTACACGACCAATGCCGACGCGCCCGGCATCATCGGCCTGCTCGGCACGGTGTGCGGCGAGAATGGCGTCAACATCGCCAACTTCCAGCTCGGCCGTAACCGGCCCGGCGGCGATGCGATCGCGCTGCTCTATCTCGACGCGCCGTTCCCGGAGCCCGTTCTGGCGAAAGTGCGGGCGCACAAGTCGATCGATTCAGCCAAGCGGCTGCATTTCGACGTCGGCGGCGAGTGAACGACGATCGCCCGACATGAAGAACGCCCCGCCTGCACCGTCAGGCGGGGCGTTTTCGATAAGTT
>NZ_RZTO01000434.1:0-5235 GCF_003997225.1 Mesorhizobium sp. M2C.T.Ca.TU.002.02.1.1 | reverse complement strand
GTGGAGATAGGTGTAGAGGATCTGGCCGTCGCGCAGCTGAACCCATTCGTTGGGCTGCGGCTCCTTGACCTTGACGATCATATCCGACTTGGCGAACACGTCCGCTGCCGTCTTGGCGATGGTGGCGCCGGCGGCGCGATAGGCGTTGTCGTCGGCGCCGATGCCGGCGCCGGCGCCGGTCTCGACCAGCACTTCGTGGCCATGCGCGACATATTCGCGGACCGAGCCGGGCGTCAGACCGACGCGATATTCATGGTTCTTGATTTCCTTGGGGCAGCCGACACGCATTCTTCTTCTCCTCAGTGCGCCCTTCGAAGGGCGCTCTCCCTGTCATTTGGTGCATGCCATCCGCTCCGGAACGCCGCGCGATTTGGAGGCGACACGCAATAATCGCAGTCAACCACGAATCGTTCCGTATGTGTTTGCGAATGCACTTGCGACAATGGTCGCTCTTCGATAATCGTTGCGAAAAACGAATAGAAATTCGCAGGAACCACGAAAAATGCGGCTCGACAGGATTGATATCGCCATTCTGGAGACTTTGCAGAAGGATGGCCGGATCCCCAATGCGGCGCTTGCCGAGAAGGTCGGCCTTTCCCAATCGGCCTGTTCGCGCAGGCTCGACAATCTGGAGAAGTCGGGAACCATCCGCGGCTACCATGCGCGGCTGTCCAATTCCGCGCTCGGCCACCAGATGACGGCGATCGTGCACATATCGTTGTCGGGGCAGTTCGAAAAGACGTTGTCGGATTTCGAGGCGGCGATCAAGCGCTGCCCGAATGTGCTCTCCTGCCATTTGATGTCGGGCGAATACGACTACATCCTGCGCATCGCGGCCAAGGACCTCGTCGATTATGAGCGCATCCACAAGGAATGGCTATCGGCCATGCCGCATGTGACGAAGATCAACTCGTCCTTCGCGCTGCGCGAGATCGTCGATCGCACGGCGGTTGGCTTGCGGCCGGAGATGGCTTAGACCGCTGCGGCTTCGGTCACCACGGTCGTCATCGGGATGTCGTGCGCCTGCGGGTAGATGGTCGGGATACGCTGCAATTCGTAGCCGACGCCGATGACCAGCGGCCTGAACGGCATCGCGGCGAGCGTACGGTCGTAAAAGCCGCCGCCATAGCCCAGCCGGTAGTTGCCAGGATCGATGCCGACGACCGGCGAGATCACGATGTCGGGCAGCACCGGATCGCCTTCGGCCGGGATCGGAATGTTCCAGACGCCTTTTTCCAGCCGGTCGCCCGGTCTGTAGGCGCGAAAGACCAGCGGCTGTCCCTTCTCGATGACGACAGGCAGCGCGGTGCGGCCGCCGCGCTCGTTGATCGAGGCCATCCAGCCGCGCAGGTCCGGCTCGCCGCGAAACGGCCAATAGAGGCTGACCATCCGGCCGTCTATATCGCCGATCAGCTCGTCGATGCCATCCGCGATGCGCGCCGACATGGCGGCGCGAGCGTCGGCTGAAACGGCGAGGCGAGCGTTGATGAGCCGCTCGCGCTCGGCCTTGCGCCATCGCCTGACATCCGTCCAGTCGGAGAGCGGCGCCCGATATTCCGGGTCGAGCTCATGCATGAAGCAGGGCGGTGATGCGTATTGGGCCGGCCCGTCGTCGTCGCGATTATCAGCCATGATAGGTTCCTGTCGTACAGTCTCACGCTATACCGGTGGCAGGGCGCGTTCCATGTGCATTCACGACGCCACGCGACGACTCTGGGGCATGTTTCCTGTCCGGCAAGATGTTGTTGCAGTGCACAAAAATACCTACATCCCTGTGTGGTGGTTTTACGTCGCGAGGTGGATGAAATGAGCGAAGCCGAGCATCATGTCGTGGTCGTTGGCGCCGGGTTCGGCGGGCTCGAACTCACCCGCGCGTTGCATGGAGCACCGGTGCGCATCACCATGATCGACAAGCGCAATCACCACCTGTTCCAGCCGCTGCTTTACCAGGTGGCGACGACCTCGCTGGCGACCTCCGAGGTCGCGTGGCCGATCCGTCATCTCTTACGCAGGCGCAAGGACGTGACGACGCTTCTCGCTGCTGTCACCGGCGTCGACCGCGCCGGCAAGCGCGTGCTGCTCGAAGACGGCAGCTCGGTTCCCTACGACACGCTCGTGCTCGCCACCGGCGCGCGCCATGCCTATTTCGGCCACGACGAATGGGAACCGTTCGCGCCGGGACTGAAGACGCTCGAGGATGCCACCGCGATCCGGCGCCGCATCCTGCTCGCTTTCGAGCAGGCGGAGCGCGAAGCCGACCCGGCGAAGCGCCAGGCGCTGCTGACGCTGGTCATCATTGGCGGCGGGCCGACCGGCGTCGAGCTCGCCGGCACCATTGTCGAGCTCGCGCATGACACGTTGCGCGGCGAATTCCGCAACATCGACACACGCCAGGCGCGCGTCGTGCTGATCGAGGCCGGCGACCGGATCCTGGCCAATTTCGCGCCGCAGCTTTCCGACTATGCTCGCAAGGCGCTGGAAAGGCTGGGCGTCACCGTCGAGCTCGGACGCCCCGTGACACAACTCGATGCCGAAGGCGTCGTCTTCGGCGACAAGCGCCTGCCGGCAAGGACGATCATTTGGGCGGCCGGCGTTGCCGCTTCGCCGGCGGCCGAATGGCTCGGGACAGCTGCCGACCGGGCGGGCAGGGTGATCGTCGAACCCGACCTCACCGTGCCGGGCAATCCCGACATTTTCGTCATCGGCGACACGGCGCATGTGCTGCGACCGGATGGAAAACCGGTGCCGGGCGTGGCGCCCTCGGCCAAGCAGGAGGGCAAGCATGTCGCTGCGACGATCAAGGCGCGCCTTGCCGGCGACACGGCGACACGGCCTTTCCGGTATCGGCATGCCGGTGACCTGGCGACGATCGGCAAGCGCGCCGCCGCCATCGACTTCGGCTGGATCAAGCTCACCGGCTGGCTCGCCTGGTGGCTCTGGGGCATAGCCCACATCTATTTCCTGATCGATTTCCGCAACCGCCTGGCGGTCTCGCTTAGCTGGCTATGGATATATCTTACCGGTCAGCGCAGCGCGCGCCTGATCACCCAGGGCGACGACGACAAAAGCTGATTCCTCGCCTTCATCGACACGTCACCTTGTCGTGATCGAAAGGCTTCCGGCGCACATGGACTCAATGCGTGTTCAGCGCCATGCTCCGCTGCCGGGGCAGGGGTCGCAGCGTTGTTGGAGAAGAGAACACGATGTCACGACCGCCAGTCTCTCAAAGTCAATTCTCCCGCCGCGAATTCCTGGTTGGCGCCGCTGCCGGCGGCGCGCTGATCATGCTGCATCCGTTCTCCGCCCGCGCCGCGGCCAACCAGGCGCATCTCAGGATCATGGAGACCACCGACATCCATGTGAACCTTTTGCCCTACGATTACTACGCCGACAAAGCGAACGACACGATGGGGCTGTCGCGGACGGCCTCGCTGATCGATGCGGTGCGCAAGGAAGCCGCGAATTCGATGCTGATCGACAATGGCGACCTCTTGCAGGGCAGTCCGATGGGCGACTATGTCGCCTACGAAAGGGGGATGAAGGACGGCGACCAGCATCCGATCATGAAGGGCATGAACCTGCTCGGCTACGAATGCTCGACGCTCGGCAACCATGAGTTCAATTACGGCCTGTCCTTTCTCGACAAGGTGCTGGCCGGCGCCAATTTCCCCTTCGTCTGCGCGAACTTGATCCGCGGCACCACGCCGGCCAGCAACCCGCGCGACGACAAGCTCTACCTCAAGCCCTATGTGATCCTCGACAGGAAGATCAAGGACGGTTCCGGGGCCGAGCAGCCGATCAGGATCGGCGTCATCGGCTTCGTGCCGCCGCAGATCATGGTGTGGGATCTCAAGAACCTCGAAGGCAACGTCCAGACGCGCGACATCGTCGAAGCGGCCAGGGCCTGGGTGCCGCAGATCAGGGAAGAAGGCGCCGACATCGTCATCGCGCTCTCGCATTCCGGCATCGACATCAAGCAGGGCGACAAGATGGAGAACGCCTCCTTCTTCGTCGCCGGCGTCGAGGGCATCGATGCCGTCTTCACCGGCCACCAGCATCTGGTCTTCCCCGGCAAAAAGGATTTCCAGGCGCTCGCGGGCGTCGACACCGAAAAGGGCACGCTGCAGGGCAAGCCAGCGGTCATGGGCGGCTTCTGGGGCTCACATATGGGTCTGATCGACCTGCTTCTGGAGCGCGACGGCTCGAAATGGCGGGTCGTCTCGGCCACCTCCGAGGCGCGGCCGATCTATGAGCGCCTCGACAACAAGAACAAGGCGAAGGTCGGCGACGATAAGCGCATCATCGCCGCGCTCGAGCAAGACCATCAGGCAACCCTTGCCTATGTCCGCCGTCCCGTCGGCAAGACATCGGCGCCGCTCTATTCCTATTTCGCTCTGGTCGCCGACGATCCGTCCGTGCAGATCGTCAACCAGGCGCAGACCTGGTATCTCAAGGACATATTGAAGAGCACGCAGTGGAAAGACGCGCCGCTCCTGTCGGCGGCGGCGCCCTTCAAGGCCGGCGGCCGAAACGGTGCCGACTATTATACCGATGTTCCCGTGGGCGACATCGCCATCAAGAACGTCGCCGATCTCTATCTCTACCCGAACACGGTGCGCGCTGTCGAAATCACCGGCGGCGAGGTGAAGGAATGGCTGGAGATGTCTGCCGGCATCTTCAACCACATCGAGCCGGGCAAGGCGGACCAGCCGCTCATCAACACGGATTTCCCGTCCTACAACTTCGACGTCATCGACGGCGTCACCTACAGGATCGACCTGTCGCAGCCACCGAAATACGATGCCAAGGGCGGCCTCGCGAACGCCGGCTCCAATCGCATAGTCGACTTGAAATTCGACGGTAAAGCGATTGACCCAGCTGCGAAATTCGTCGTTGCCACCAACAATTACCGCGCTGGCGGAGGCGGCAATTTCCCCGACATCAATGCTTCGAAGATCATCTACGAGGCGCCGGATACCAACCGCGATGTGATCGTGCGCTATGTCGTCAGCGAGGGAACGATCAATCCTTCCGCCGACGACAACTGGTCGTTCGCGCCGCTGCCCGGCGCCAGCGTCGTCTTCGAGACCGGACCGAGGGCCAAGGATTTCATCGCCGAGGTGAAATCCCTGAAGATCGAGCCCGCCGGCGAGGGCGAGGCGGGGTTCGCCAGATACCGCATCACGCTTTGACGCCTTCGCGCCCACGCGGCGTCTCCCACTTGCTACGCCGCCG
>NZ_RZTO01000433.1:0-5245 GCF_003997225.1 Mesorhizobium sp. M2C.T.Ca.TU.002.02.1.1 | reverse complement strand
ACCACCACCAGCGTGGTGTGGATCAGCGTGCCGCAGAGCGCGCCGGCCATCGAGGCGAAGCCGGTGGCGCGGCCCTGGCTCAGCGTTCGCGACACGAACAGCGTCATGTCCGGCCCGGGCGTGATTGCCAGGATGACGGTGGCGATGGCGAACTGGATCAGCGTCGAAGTGTCGGGAATGAAGGACATACGGGCGGTCCTGGGAAAAGATTTCGCAGCGTATAACGCGGCCCTCCGGCCGCTGCCAGCATCTGCCGGGACAAACATCTGGCCCAGGCTGGGCTATAGCACGCGGCCGTTCGTCTCTTGCGCCGCCCGGAAGGGCCGTGATACTCGCCCGCGAAGCTCTTTTCCCGCGGAACCGCCAAAAATGTCCAAGACCAAGAACGTCAAGAAAGTCGTGCTCGCCTATTCCGGCGGCCTCGACACCTCCATCATCCTGAAGTGGCTGCAGACCGAGCTCGGCGCCGAGGTCGTCACCTTCACCGCCGATCTCGGCCAGGGCGGCGAGCTGGAGCCGGCGCGCCGCAAGGCCGAGATGATGGGCATCAAGGATATCCGCATCGTGGACGTGCGCGAGGAATTCGTCGCCGACTTCGTCTTCCCGATGTTCCGCGCCAACGCCGTCTATGAAGGCACCTATCTGCTCGGCACCTCGATCGCCCGGCCGCTGATCTCCAAGCATCTGGTCGAGATCGCCAGGGAGACCGGCGCCGACGCCATTGCCCATGGCGCCACCGGCAAGGGCAACGACCAGGTCCGCTTCGAATTGTCGGCTTACGCGCTGAACCCGGACATCAAGGTCATCGCGCCATGGCGCGACTGGTCGTTCAAGTCGCGCACCGATCTGCTCAACTTCGCCGAGCAGCACCAGATCCCGGTGCCGAAGGACAAGCGCGGCGACGCGCCCTTCTCGGTCGACGCCAACCTTCTGCACTCTTCCTCCGAGGGCAAGGTGCTGGAGGATCCGTGGAGCGAGCCGCCGGAATTCGTGCATCAGCGCACCGTCTCGCCGATGGACGCGCCCGATGTCGTCACCGAGATCGAGATCGAATTCCTCAAGGGCGATCCGGTCGCGCTCAACGGCAAGAAACTGTCGCCGGCCACGATGCTGGCGGCGCTGAACGACCTCGGCCGCGACAACGGCATCGGCCGCCTCGACCTCGTCGAGAACCGTTTTGTCGGCATGAAGTCGCGCGGCGTCTACGAGACCCCCGGCGGCACCATCCTGATCGCCGCCCACCGCGCGATCGAATCGATCACGCTCGACCGGGGCGCGGCGCACCTCAAGGACGAGTTCATGCCGCGTTATGCCGAGCTCATCTACAACGGCTTCTGGTTCTCGCCCGAGCGCGTCATGCTGCAGGCGATGATCGACAAGAGCCAGGAAGACGTCGAAGGCACGGTGCGGCTGAAACTCTACAAGGGCAATGTCATCGTCACCGGCCGCAAGTCGAAGAAGACGCTCTATTCCGATGCGCTGGTCACCTTCGAGGACGACCGCGGCGCGTATGACCAGAAGGACGCCGAAGGCTTCATCCGGTTGAATGGGCTGCGGCTGCGGACGCTGGCGGCGAGAAACCGCAAGGGCTGAAGCCGCCGATCTCCCTCTTGCGGGTCCCTCGAGGGGGAGATGCCCGCCAGCGGCGCATGCAGGTTGGGTTCGACACTGGTGAAAACGCGCTGTGGCCGAAGGTGGCCGTGGTCGAGCAGCCGCTTCAGGCAACAACGTTGGCGATTGGCCGAAATCCCGGTGACGTCGTCATACTCGGGCTTGACCCGAGTATCCATGCCGTGACCTCTGCGCAGCGTGCAACGGTGTAGAATTCTGTAACCGCAGCAACGCCTTGGCGTAACGGCATGGATTCCAGGGTCTGCGCGCGTCGCTCCGCTCCTTGCTCCGCCCTGGAATGACGACGGAACGACTGTCGCGGCAGGTCGCTCAGGCCATCAGGACAAAAAAGCCTGGCGCATGGCCAGGCTGATTTGGTCGATAGCGATTCAAGATCAATCCGCGTCGATCGCCTCGGCAATGCGGGCGATGGCCTGCTGATAGACGCTGGCCGAATTCCAGCCGGCGATCGCGCCCATATTGGCCTCGTAGCTCGCGCCGGCATGCCAGCCATGAGCCTTGAGGAAGTTGGCGGTCGAGGCGAGCGCCGTGTTGCGGTCGCGCAAATTGCCGCTGCCGACGCCGTATTTCAGCACGTTTCCGGGCAGGAACTGGGTGTGGCCGATCTCGCCATGCATGGCGCCGACCGAGGAGGCGCTCAGCGCGCCGCGATCGACGAGCTTAAGCGCCGCGATGGCATGCGGGGTGAAATAATCGGGGCGGCGGCAGTCATAGGCGAGCGTCAGGATGGCCGACACGGTGTTCTGGTTGCCCATCGAGGCGCCGAAGCCGGTCTCCATGCCCCAGATGGCGAGCAGCACGCCCGGCGGCACGCCATAGGTCCGCTCGATATTGGCGAACATCGCCGCGTTCGCCTTCTTCAGCGAGCGGCCCCGCGAGATGATGGTGGACGCGCCGCGGCGCTTCATGAAGGCCTCCACCGAGCCGCTGAAGGCCTTGTGGATGGCGCGGTCCGCGGCAATCGTCCTTGTCGCATAGGTCGCCCCGGCCAGCGCCGAAAGCCCTCTTTGGCCGACGCCGTTGGCCTTGGCCTCGGCGGCGAAGTCCTGCTTCCAGGCGTCGAAGCCGGCGCCGTTCTTGCCGCAGCTGGCCGCGGCTTCAGCCCCCGTCGCCAGCCCAAGCATCGCCACCACCGCCGCGGCGGCCGCGAAAATCCTTCCTTTGGCAAAAAATGCCATGTCCTTCTCCTGGTTGCCTTGAATCACGTCCCGGTTGCGAATTTGCCAGCGAAACGCCTGGTTGTCACCGCCCCCGCGGGGGACGTGGCACCCGACACCGGCGAAAGAAGGGCAATTTGCCTACGATCGGCCGTCAGGTGTGGCGGGCTTGCCTCATGAAACGCGTCGATGTCGTGATCATCGGCGCCGTTCGGCGGGGCTTGGCGCGGCGCAAGCGCTGCAAGCGGCCGGACTTTGCCCGGCCTTCTCGGTGCCCGGACCGGCGGGTCCATCCACCCGACTCGCGGCGAAATAGTCCGGGAAATGCCGCCGGGGACCCGGAAAATACTTACGCCCGCTCACGCGCTTTTGACGGGGATGCCGAAAAACCGTGGAACAATTCGTGAGCGGCCGAAAGGCATGTTAGCCGGAACGCATAAGCTTTGGTTTCGTTTCCGAGCCCGAGGGAGCGTTTTGAAAACGGAGTGAAACCATGAACCGCGTCTTGTTTCCGGCGCTTGCCGGCGCGCTGCTCGCCATGTCGGGCACGGCCCTGGCCGACACCGCCGTCTCGGCGGTGGCCGACCTCAATGTGCGCGCCGGCCCCGGCCCGCAATATCCCGTTATCGGCGTGCTGGCCGCCGGCCAGTCCGCCACGCTCACGGGCTGCATCGAGAACAGCAAATGGTGCACGATCGCGGAGGCGGGCGGCAATGGCTGGGTCTATTCCGACTATGTGACGGGCGATTTCGGCGGCAGCCGCGTCGTCGTGACCCGCCGCCCGGCCGACGCCGAAATCGCCGTGGTGCCGCCGCCGGCCGATGATGTCTACACAACCGACAGCTACACCGGCGCCATCGTCTCCAACGACGACGCCATAGAGTCGATCGGCAGGCCGCCGGCCGAGGTCGGCACCTATGTCACCACGCACCGGGTCGATCCGGTCTATCTCGAAGGCGAGGTGGTGACCGGCGCCACGCTGCCCGACACGGTCGAGCTGCGCCAGATCCCCGACTACCGGTATCGCTATGTCTATGTGAACAACCAGCCCGCGCTGGTCGATCCCGGCACGCGGCGCATCGTCTATGTGATGCGCTGATCGGGCTTGATCGCCATGAGAAGAGCGGCCGCCAGCGATGGCGGCCGTTTTTAGACTCTGCACGCAGCAACCCGCGTGGGCGGTAATTGCGTGGTAACTGCCGATCTCCTAGACCGATGTGGTGGAAAGCCTTCGGCAGGGGAGCCGCGTGACGATCGAGAATGCCGCCTTCGAGGGCTATCGCCGCTCGCCGAACGAAAGGACCAATTTGCCGCGCCTGTTCTTCGGCACGGCGATCGTCATCGCCTTTTGGATGGCGATGACGGCCCTGGTGCTGTTTGCCGGCACCTATGTCTACATCGTCTGGCGCCTGCCCGGCCCCTCGACCGGGCGCTACATGCAGGACTTCCTGGCATCGCCCACCGGAATCCTGAGCGCGCTGACCTCCTTCGCCGGCATCTGGACCGGCCTGTGGGTGGCGATGCGCTTCGTGCATGGCGAGCCGCTGTCCGCGCTCTTCGGCGCCAGCCGACGTATCGCGGGCGGCGATTTCCTCAAGGGCCTGGTCGCGGTTCTGATCACCTCGCTCTTCTCCGAGGTCTTGCTCTACTGGCTGCAGCCGGAGATCGCGCGCGGACCGATCGCGTTGTCGTCCTGGCTGCTCTTCCTCATCCCGATCGTGCTGCTCGCTTTCCTGCAGACCTCGTCGGAAGAAATACTGTTCCGCGGCTATCTGCTGCGCGGCCTCGCCTATCGTTTCCAGAGCCCGCTGATCTGGGCGCTGCTGCCCGGGCTGCTGTTCACCTCGCTGCACTGGAACTCGGACTCGACGCTTGCCATCAACGCCTGCGTCCTGGTCTCGATCGGCGCCTTTGCCCTGCTGCTCACGCTTCTGGTCCATGTCACCGGCAATCTCGGCGCCGGTCTCGGCGCTCATCTCGGCAACAATCTGACCGGTTTCCTGCTGATCTCGCACCAGGAGGGCTATAATGGCTTCGCCCTGCTCAATGCCAAGCCGCTCGAAGGTCCCGGCTGGACCAATCTCGACGCCGTCCTCATCGCCGCGATCGGCATCGTCAGCACGCTTTTGACGATGCTGCTGCTTTTGCATCGGCGTTCGCCGCTGAGGGTGGGAACGAGCGGACAGAGCTCCGGGTGAGCCGCCAAAATCGCGGCGTTTTGGCCGGATCCGGGCCCAAGCCTTGACTCCGCTGCCGTTTTCCTGTCTAGAGCCGCTGAATTTCCGCGACGAGTATCCTTCGCGAAAGCCGACCAGGACGCCGAAGCCTCTTCGAGGCAAGAGCTGTAAAGAGATCCTGGAGGCCAACACCCGGCAGCGCGATGCGCCCCCGGGTGCTTTTTGGCTTTGCGCTTTTGCTTGGCGACCCGGCGCGAACGCACTACCTCTCGGTCGAAC
>NZ_RZTO01000432.1:0-5249 GCF_003997225.1 Mesorhizobium sp. M2C.T.Ca.TU.002.02.1.1 | reverse complement strand
CTCCAGCCCCGGCCGAAGTTCGGCCAGGTCGGCAGCCTTTCGAGGAAGGCGAGACGGGCATCGCACAACGCATCGACGACGACGCCCGCTGGCTTTGCTCTCGCCGCCGCCAGCGTCGCCGGGCCGATGAGGCCGTCCTGGCCAACGCCGAGCACAGCTTGAAGATATTTCGCCGCCCTGCCCGGCCCGCTGTTCACGGCAAAGTCGAAGACGGCATAGTCGACGCCATCGGGAAGCTCCGCGCCGGCTACGGCATCCCAGTAAAAGCGCCGATAAACCGTGGCTAGCTGGGCGTCGCTGATGGCGCGAAGATCGGCCTTGGTGGCGTCGGCTTTGACGTAGCGACGAAAATTGGCGAGCGTGACGCCTTTCATGGTCGCGCCACCGGGATCGGCGGGTTTATCCGACCAACCGCCCTCGGATTTGAGCACGAGCGAAAGGCTTCGCGCGAAGTTGCGGTCCATGGGTGTTCCTTTCTGCTTGGGATGGGCAGACTGAGGAGTCCAATTTCGAGGATGACAACAAGCCCAGCCATCGGCTACGGATGGATACCGTTGAAGGCTGCGGCAGTTTGAGAGAACAGGGATCTTAGCTGTGAAGCATATAATTCAGCCGATCGGCGATATCTCGGACAATCCGCCTAAGTGGCACTGCGACCTGGACTTTCAGGCCTTGTGTATCCAGGTCGATGTCACAGATCCGAATGGCAACGCGTTCGGGGTTACGATCGAAGCACAGGGTGGCAAACTTGTGCTTCAATGTTTTGACCCTACGCACGATGAACCACTCCGAGTCCAGATTTCCGCCGCTGGAACCATTGAGACGGACGACGAAAGGAACGGCGACCAAATAATCCACCACCCAACGTGGACGGGGCAGGCGCCGCCTCCCTAGGTAAGACCCACGGCGCCAGGATCATCGCGGCATACAACCGAGCGCGAACTAGTGTGCGAATAGGTCGATCTTGCAGTGATCCATGTTGCTCTTACCGATAATGCATGCCTCCGCGCCTAACTTGGGAATGATCTGGCACGGGGCGCTGATAATTCGTTGACGCGGGTAAGAGAACCGACGACCATACCCAACAACGAGGCGAACCAGGAGGCCGCCTCGGACTAGGGCGAACATGCTATTACCTCTTGCTTGACGAGGCGGTCTTGCCCCTTAGCGCGACGGAGAAGAAGTCCGTTTCGCGCATGTGGATTTGTTGTTCGGCCACGTAGTCGCCGACCCATCCCGCCGCCGTAATCGAGGCGTCGGAGATTGTATCTTGAAATGCGGGTTCGGATGCGCCGTGCTGCCACGACTTGCGGGAAATGCTTGAACCCTGAATGCGGAATCGGGTCCAAATCCAAACCGATGGCCCCGTGCTTGAAATGGTCGGTGATGGGCCGTCGGTTGGGCCGCTGATAATTGATGATATACCGGAAACGTTCTTGTTGGTCTGGATGCGCCAGTCGGTGCCGGCCGATGTGTGATAGAACGCCAGAGCGCTGTAGGCCATTTCACTTCCAACGCCGCCAGCACCGCGGGCTCCAAGGCGGGTGAAGGTGTTGATTGTGTTAAGCGGATTTGTAATGACGCGGCCGCGGGCAAGAATTTCAACATCGGCGGCTGGCGAAACTCTATCCCAACTGAAAAATCCAAGGCCACCGGTCACAGTAATGTTGAACCGCAAGGCCTTGCCCGAGAGTGAACCCGACGATGTTTCGACAGTCGGCGTGTAGTGCGCCGCGCCCCAGCGCTTCGACCAGTCGTGCGGCTGCGCGCCGGTCATGTACTCGCTGAAATCCGTGACGTAATAGTCCGGATCACGCTGAATGTAAGCGGGAAGAACCAGGCTCATGACAGGGCCTCAAGAACGGCGGTTACGCCGGCATCAGTCTTGGAAATATGCAACTTGAACAACGCGCCGTTGGTGGTAGTGAGCGCATCGCCTTTCGGGAACCCGGAGGCAAACCCGGAGAAGGAAATCGCCCCAGCGCTCGCGCCGTTGGTAATGTCGATCTCCATGTTGTAGCTGTTTGCCGTCGTTGGCGCCGCCAAAGTGAACGCCCCATTGTTAGTGATCTTGCGATAATTGCCGCCCGTAGGGGCCGGCGTATAGGTGCCGGACGATTTGGTACCGTCGTTCACCGCCGTGTGCGTGAAACCCGCTGTCATAGCCAGATTGTCGGCGGCTTTCTGCAGCATGGCCGCAGCGATTTCTGACAAGGTATCGAACGCAGCCGAAACTCCACCCAATATGACGTCGATCGCCGCCTTCACAAACCCCGTGGTGGCAATCTGGGTCGTGTTGGTCCCGGGTGCTGCAGTCGGCGCCGCCGGCGTTCCGGTAAAGGTCGGGCTCGCCTTAGGCGCAAATGTCGTGTCGACATAGGCCGTCGTCGCAATTTGCGAGGAGTTGGTGCCCGCTGCGGCTGTTGGCGCCGTTGGCGTGCCCGTAAATATCGGACTGGCTTTCGGCGCCAGGCTCCCCACAGCCACGCCGCTGTCCTTCACCACCTTCCCGGTCGTGCCGTTGAAGGTGGCGATGTTGTCGGCCGCGGCCGAGGCCGGCCCTGCGACCAGGCTCGCCACAGCCACGCCGCTGTCCTTGCCCGCTTTCCCCGTGGTGCCGGCGAAGGTCACGATGTTGTCCGTCACCGAGGAGGCCGGGCCGGTGAAGTCCCCGCTACCCAGCCCATCGGCGCCCTTGTCGCCGGCGCGGGTGAAGATCAGCCAGATGCCGTCGGCGGTCGTGGGCAAGGTGCCGGCGCCGCTGACATAGGCGAGCGTCAGTTTTCGATAGCCCGTCCCGTCCACCACCGAGCCCGTGACATTGTAGGTATAGGCGATCGCGGCTGACGCCTTGGAGCGCAGCGTGCGCTGGCCCTTGATCATGTTGGTGCTGTCGTCGAACGTATCCAGCACGCCGCTCACCGTGGCGCCGCTGGAATCGAGATTGTCGATATAGGCGGCCGTGGCCGAGGCGGCGGTGGCGTTGTTCAGCCGCAGCGTGCCGTTGCCGGGGTCGGCATCGGCGGTGCTGGTGGAAAAGGTGTAGCCGAGTGCCGCCACCGCATTGGCGGCAGCGACGGCGCTTGCCGCCGCGCTAGTGGCCGAACTCGCGGCGTTGGTGGCGGAGCCGGAGGCGGCGGTGGCCGAGCTAGATGCGGCGGAAGCCGAGCCGGCGGCAGCACTTGCCGAGGCGCCGGCGCTGGTGGCCGAACCGGCAGCCGTGGAAGCGGAACCGGCCGCTGCCGTCGCCGAATTGCCGGCGTTCGTCGCGCTGGTCGCGGCGTTGGCGGCGGAAGTAGATGCGGCGGTGGCGGAGCCGGCCGCCGCTGTCGCCGAACCCGCCGCGTTGGTGGCGCTGGTGGCGGCGGCGTTCTTGGAGGTCAGCGCGGCCGCCGCGCTCGTGGCTGCGGCATTGGCGGCATCCACGGCATCGCCGAGCGTGTCCTGCGAGAGATAGAAGCTGAGCGTGATCGGGTCGGCGCCGATCACCGGGTCCAGCGTCTCGAAGGCATAGATGCGATCGGCCGAGACAGCGCCCTCCTGCACATGCACGGTCGTGCCCTTTTGCATCGTGCGCGTGGTGCGGGCGTCGGCGGCGCGGTACCACGGGCCCTCGCTCGCGGTGTAGATGCCGTTCTGGGTCTGGTCGGCCTGGTCCTTGACCAGCACGCGGTCGCCGACTTCCGTCAGCAGGCCGTCGATGGTCTGCAGGCCGTAAAGGGTGATGTTCGCGGTCGTCGCCAGGCGCACGGGTTCGCGCTCGCCGGTCAACAGGCGAACGGCGGCAGTTGCAGGTCGGGCCATAAGGCTTGCTCCATGAAAAAAAGCCCTGCGAAAGCGAGGCTTGAAAAGATTTGGATTAGCGCGCGGGCTGGATTTGTAGCCGCATCGGAAATCAGTTCATTGTCACCGGGATTTTCGCCAACTTCACTGAGCCTGCCCGCTCTCGGAATCCGAGCTATCCGAACCCAAAGCCGCTCCCGCTCCGGCCGCCCCGCCGGCGGTGCCGGCGACGCTGTTGAACTGAATGATGTGCTTCAGATCTTTGTGTTCATTCACATAGGCGCGAATGCGGGCAGCCGTCTTTGGCGCACGGTCTTCATATAATTGGGGTTCGCCATGTAGGCGCGAATGGCTTCCGCCATCAATTCCCTGTCCGCCTCAATCCCCTTCTTGTAACCCATTTGCTCCGGGCCGAACCCCCGGTACACTTTCGACGAGGATTGTTCGACAGGACGCCCGGCAGCGCGGGCCTGTTGCAAAGTCGGATTGTTGAGGTCGTTGTAGAGCCACCTAAGCTCGGCCTTGATCCCATCCTGGTCGATCATCCGAACCGGCGCAACTCGATCGTGACCGACGATCTTGCCAGCAAGATCGTCGATCATGTGGCCCATTTCATGGGCTCCGACCTTTACCGCATCCGAGCCACGCAGCGTATTTAAGATATGAATAGAGCGCTCTGGGCCATTTGGGCCCCGGACCACTACGTACTTTCCGAACTCTCCTCGTGAAAACGCTCTCGCCTCATCTGCCTCAATGCGCGAGCCAATCGCTGCCTCTGCAAGGGCGTCATGTTCTTCCGGTGAGACGGCGACGTCTTCTCCGCCCACCACTCTTCGGCCGACCACTCCTTCACCGAGCGGTCTTCCCTCGGGGTCATAGAGGAGTCTTCCGGTTTCGGGGTCGGAGAGCTGTCTTCCGGTTCTGGCGTCGACGAGGAGTTTTTCGTTGTCATCGGCTATCACCGCGTATGGATAATCGTCGAGAATAGAGCGGGCTGGCTTGGTTTGAGGATCATAGATGTTTGCGCTTCTACTCGCAATCTCATCCGTCGTCTGCACAAAGAAATACGGTGGAAATACGCACTGTCACCTATTCCAAAGATCTTCAATCTTCTTCCGGCTCGTCGTACAAACGAATTCCGGCTGATTCATTACCCAAACGCTCGAACACATCCAAGGCACGCTCCGAAACGACAAGCTCATGATTTGGAGCCATGCCGAAGTCGTCGTGCCCTGGCTGCCCCTTGATTTTCATCCAGACGAAAGATGGAAGTTTCGTCTTTGGCTGTAGCCGACGAAATAACTCGGAAGCGGTCACCTCGACATCGGCAAACGTCGCCCCAGAGACGCCGATCGTAAGCAGCTCTCGCTCAGCCTCCTTGGTGACGAGATAGCAGGGGAAACTCGTTATCAGAACATCGCCGATCCAGACGTCAATCACGTAGTGAAGCTTACGGACAATTGGGG